>JBARIB010000195.1:0-9728 GCA_049799535.1 Allostellaceae bacterium
TCGATCTGGCCGAGGATAGAAAACGGTTTCAGGGACTCCTGAGCCACCTGGGCCTGCGTCAGGCTGAAAACGGCACCGCCCACTCGCCGGCCGAGGCGGAAGAAATCACAGCGCGGATCGGCTATCCTGTCGTCATTCGTCCGTCATATGTCCTCGGCGGGCGCGCTATGGAAATCGTCCACGATGCCGCCGGCCTCCACCGCTATATCGCCCACGCCGTCACGGTGTCGGGAACCAGCCCGGTGCTGATCGATCGGTATCTGCAAAACGCGATTGAAGTCGATGTGGACGCTGTTTCCGACGGCCGGGAAGTCCAAGTTGCCGGCATTATGGAGCACATTGAGGAGGCCGGCATTCATTCGGGAGACAGCGCCTGTTCGTTACCGCCGTACAGTCTGAGCTCGGCCACGATTGCTGAAATCGAGCGGCAGACCGTTGCGCTCGCCCGAGCACTCAAAGTCGTGGGGCTGATGAATGTCCAATTCGCGGTCCAGGATAGTCTGATCTTCGTCCTCGAGGTAAATCCGCGGGCTTCGCGCACCGTGCCATTTGTTGCCAAGGCGACGGGCGTACCGATCGCCAAAATTGCGGCCCGCGTCATGACGGGGGAGCGCCTGGAGGATTGGGGCGGCCGCATCGGCGGCCTACACTTTCCGGGCAAGCGGCATGTCGCGGTGAAGGAAGCCGTTTTTCCCTTTGCCCGCTTCCCCGGGGTGGACCCGATCCTCAGTCCGGAAATGAAGTCGACGGGGGAAGTAATGGGGCTCGACAGCGACTTCGGACGCGCCTTCGCGAAATCGCAGCTTGGCAGCGGGACGAATCTGCCGCTTCAGGGCTGCGTTTTTGTTTCGGTCCGCGACCAAGACAAGCCGGCTTTGAGCGAGCCGTGCCGTCAGCTAATCGAGATGGGCTTCTCGCTCATCGCCACCAAAGGTACGGCCGAAGCGCTGATGGAAGCGGGATTACCAGTGCAGCCGGTCAACAAAGTCCGCGAGGGTCGTCCACACATTGTCGACCGCATGTTGAGCGGCGACGTCCAACTCGTCTTCAACACGACCGAGGGGGCGCAGGCGATCGCAGACAGCTTTAGCCTGCGCCGCACGGCCCTGACAAATGGCATACCGTATTACACGACCGTGGCAGGCGCTCGCGCCGCGGTCCAAGCAATCGCGGCGCTGCGCGCGGGCAGCCTTGAAGTCGCGCCGTTGCAATCATACCTTTGATTGCTTCGCGGCGGCGCTTGCCGCCGCATTTGGCATGTAACACCAGGACCTGAACTCGTCTGCGATGAACAAGATCCCGATGACGGCCGAGGGCTTTAATCGGCTCCGGGAAGAGCTGAAGCGGCTTAAGACTGTGGATCGGCCGGCTATAATTCACGCCATCGCTGAGGCGCGCGACCACGGAGATTTGGCCGAAAACGCCGAATATCACGCTGCCCGCGACCGGCAGAGCTTCATCGAAGGCAGAGTCATCGAGCTCGAGGACAAGATAGCGCGGGCTGAAGTCATCGATGTCTCTAAGCTGTCGGGCTCGGTCATAAAATTCGGCGCTAAAGTCACACTCGCCGATGAAGAAACCGACGAAGAGCAGACGTTTCAAATTGTCGGCGAAGATGAAGCCGACATAAAGGCCGGCCGCCTATCGGTCACCTCACCGTTGGCACGAGCCCTGATCGGCAAGGGCAAGGGCGACAGCGTCGAGGTCACAACTCCGCGCGGGGGAAAGTCTTACGAAATAGTCACTGTGGCTTTCGGGTAATCGCCCGAACACCCGTTGGCCTTCGATCCTGGATAGCGATTCCGGGTCCCGCCCTCCACGGGCATCGGTTTACGACCGCGCTAAAGGAAGTCGTTTTCGCCTCGCGCAATTGTGCCGCGCATCCGTCCAGCCTCCTTGCCCTCTCCCGGAGGTTTTCGTAAACGACGCGAATGGGCTCCCTTGCGATGACGGCAAGTCCTGCTTTGTTCGAGACGGTAAATGGGTCTTCCCCGCTCGCCTGGGTGTTGCATGATGGAAAACTGGGTATGGCCAGCCAGGCGCTGGGGCTTGCGGAGGCGACCGGGTTTTCGTTCATGGAGAGGCCCCTCGCCATCCGCTTTCCTTGGACTTGTCTTCCCCCCAATCTGTGGTTCTCACCCCTCGCCTCGTCGCGCGCGCTACTGTCGCCGCCTTGGCCCGACCTGGTTATCGGCTGCGGCCGCAACGCAGCCATGCCGGCCCTCGCGATCCGCCGTGCCAGCGGCGGACACACGGTCGCCGCACAGATCCAGGATCCGGGCGTCGGGCATGGGGAGTTTGACCTGTTTGTCGTGCCCGAACACGACCGTCTGCGGGGGCCGCGGGTGGTTGTCACGCGCGGCGCCGTACATCGTGTAACTCCGGCTCGGCTGGCTGCAGCGAGAGCTCGGTTCCCCGAGCTCGCCGCGATGCCGCGGCCGATATTGACCGTCTTGATCGGCGGCACGAATAAGGCTTACCGGCTGACATCTGGGCGGATGGCCGAGATTGCCGAGGCGGTCGGTGCGGTTCTCCGCAGCGAAGGCGGCTCCGCCCTGGTGACGCCCTCGCGCCGCACCGGCGCAACCGGAATCGCCTCGCTACGTCAGCGACTTGGAGGTCTGCCGACTGTCATCTGGGACGGTTCCAGCGAAAATCCCTACTTCGCTTTCCTTGCTTTCGCCGACGCGTTCCTGGTCACCGCCGATTCGGTGTCCATGATCAGTGAGGCGGCGGCGACCGGCAAACCGGTACACGTCTTCGGCCTCGACGGCGGCAACGCTAAATTCGCCCGATTTCACGCGGCGATGCAGGCTGCCGCGATCACGCGACGGTTCACGGGCCGGCTCGAATCGTGGTCGTATCCGGTCCCCGACGATACCGCGCGGGCCGGCGCATTGTTGCGCGCACTGGTTTTAAGCCGGCTGCAGCAGCGACGATGCGCATGAGGGGTGCCGCGTACTATACAGGCGCACTCGGTTGCGCGATCGTCCTCTTTCTGTTCGTGCCGCAGCTCGACATCGCAACCAGCCGCTTGTTCTATGCCTCAGGGCACGGCTTTCTCTTGGCCGATTGGCCACCCGTTCTATTCCTCTACGGTCTGGTCCCGTGGCTGACTTGCAGCATCCTCGCGGTTGTCGCAATGGCGGCAGCCTGGCTATTTCTGCTGAACCGGCCGCTGTGGCGGCTTGATCGCAATGTCCTCATCTTTATCGTTGCGTCTTTGGCTCTCGGCCCGGGTCTCCTCGCCAACATCGTTCTGAAGGATCACTGGGGCCGCGCCCGGCCCACGCAAATCGAAGCTTTCGGCGGACCTCGTCAATTTACCGCCGCGCCTCTGCCCGCGTCTGAGTGCCCGCGCAATTGCGCATTTGTTTCGGGCCATGCCGCGATCGGCTTCTCACTTGTCGCCTTCGCGTTCCCGATAAGCCGCGGACGCTTGCGGCACGCCGCCATTGCCGGCGCGCTCGGTATTGGTGGAGTTGTCGGGCTTGGACGGATGGCCCAAGGCGCTCATTTCCTCTCTGACATCGTCTTTGCCGGATTACTGGTATACGGAACGACCGCTCTGCTCTACTGGTGGATTGTCGAAAGAGACGGTCTCGAGGCACCGCCCCTCCGCCGTTTTTATCAGTGCCTCGGCCAAGTTGCGTTGGCAGGATGGTCGTTCGGATACCGAGCATTCCAAGCGAAAATGGTCCGCTTCGTGCTCGTTGTGACCGCAGCGACGCTTCTGATCGCGACCTCGATCGACGTGTTCGACCGACCCGTAGCCCGGTTTTTCCATGCCCGCGATCCGGATCTGCATGCACTGTTCGAGCTTACGGGGCGCTTGGGTCTGACCTACGGATACCTAACCTTATTCGGTCTTGCCTTTGTCGCGCTGCATTGGGGCGGCCTACTGCCCCGCTTGCGTCCTGTTGCAGCTCCAAGCCGGGCGTTCTCGGCGATACCGGCCTTTCTGTTTCTTTCGATCGCGGCCGCCGGCCTCGTTGCCGACGTCCTCAAGTTGATCCTCGGTCGCACTCGGCCAAAGCTGCTCTTCGCCAATAGTACGTATGATTTTGCATGGCTCGGCTTGCGCCCGGATCATTGGTCTTTTCCCTCGGGACATAGCGCCACAATCTTCGCGCTGGTGACGGCGCTTTGGTGGTTGTGGCCGCAACACGCTCTATTTTACGTGCTGATCGCGTCAATAATAGCCTTGAGCCGGGTCGTAGTCGGCGCGCATTACTTGAGCGATGTTTTTGCGGGTGCACTTATCGGCGTGTTGACCACCTGGGGTCTGGCCCTGCTGTTCGCAAAGAGCGGCTTTGACCTCGCCGCCGCACGGCGAGGCGCAGCACCCATTGGAGATGCGCTGCCCTGGCCCTGCAGGCGATTCGGACCGCCATTGCGCAGCGAGTACTCGCCGATAGGGAGGGAAACGGGATCAGTTGCTCATGACGACCCGGAGGAATGTAATATCGCGCCAAGGCGGAGCTGCGACTTCCGGATCGACTTATCATCATGGCCCTGCGCATCGAAACCTTCGACAACATCCGCGGCGGAAACACCCTCTATAAAGCGCTGACCCATCCGGCCGCGGCGAGGCCGGCACAAGCTCTCCTGGACGCCCTGGCAGATCAATCTGGGGTTGCAATTTTCGACCCACACAACGCGCTCGAACCGTTCGCAGCCGTTTTTGGCCTGGAGAACATTGAAGTAGCCGGCATTTATGTGCCGCAGGTGACACGGCTCGGCGCCGCCGTTCTCGGCCGCCCGGTAAAGCTCGTTACCGAAATTGGCGATTGCCGCGCGAGTGCGACATTTGTCGTTGCATTCGACGCCGACCGCTCGATCGCGCAAATCCGGCCGTATTTGCCTGCCGGCGTCGAGGTGCTCAGCCTCGATGCTATGCGAATCCCTGCGGATCGCGTCACCAATAGCCGCTTCTATCTCGACCCGCTCAACTTCGCGACGAACTTCGCCTTTTTTCGCGACGCCTGTGGATTGCACACCCGGCTGGTCACGGCCAACTATTGGTCGGGTTATGGCGCGGATACGGTCGCTTGCTGGCTGACGCTGTTTGGCGGCGACGGCACCGTACTCGCAGAGTGGCGCGAGGTCTGTGGAGCGTCTGCAAGCGCCCTAATCTTGGATAGCCGGGAGATACGCGAGCGCTTCCATCTTCCCGAATTTTGCGGACAACTGTTTTTGCATGTCGTCGGCGCGGCGGGGCACGACGTCATTAAATATGCACTTGATACCTTGGGCGATCTCGGATTCGAGGGCGAGAGCGAAGATAGTGCTCTTTCGTGCACCCATGATGCCAATGCATGGCCGGCGGACCGCTACGCCGGCCTTCCCGCGCCGGGCCCGGGGGAGAGGGTCCTGCTCTGGATCCAGAACAGCCATCCGATTCCGATCCCATCTTGCGCTATAGGGCTCAATCCGATGGGTGAGGAAGGCGTCGTCACGATCGCCGGTCCGGTTGCGCCTTTCGCTACCCAGTCGGTCGACATTTCGGAATTGCTACCCGATGTCGTGTGGCCGAGACAGGTCGAGCTGCGCGCGGGCAAGCACATGGTGCGCCCTCGTTACGAGGTGATTGAGGGAAGGCACCGCCGCATCGCGCATGTCAATGTCGAACGCGGCGATTTGAAACCAGATCCCGAGCTTCCAAGGCTCTCGGACGTGCTGGGCAAGGGCTACCTGTTGCCGGCCCCCATACTCCCACCCGCCAAATGGCATACAGTCGTGCTGCCCACGCCAATGTCATCGTGTCAAGCCGAGCTTCCGATAGCAGCGCGTGTCTACGACGCCGACGGAAACGAGCTTCTGACCCATTCTTTCGGGCGACTGCCGCGCGCACATGCGACCGCGCTCGACCTGGACGAAGTCGAGGGCATCGCTTCGCTGCGCGAGGGTTATGGCCATATTGAATTGCTTTATGATTTTTCGGCCGGCGGAGAGGGCGACGGGTGGCTGCATGCGCTATTTCGTTATCGCGATCGCGAAAGCGGGCACGCCAGCGAGACCAGTTTTGGGGCGCACATTTTCAACACGGCACTGATCTATCGCGACGAGCCGCAATCCTATTCCGGGAGGCCGCCGGGACTGTCGACACGGCTGTTCTTGCGGCTCGGCGAGAACGGTTACGACACGCTGTGCCAGCTGATCTACCCGGCATCGCGGCCCTGGCTGCCGGTCAGCGCCACGCAGCTTCTACTCTACGATGCCGGCGGCAGCGAAGTTGCGCGGTCTTGTCTCGAAATTCCCTGTTCTGGTTCGCGACTGTGGTACTACCGTGCCGCGTTTGATGAAGCGACCCGCACCCGGGCCGGGAGCGGTGCCTACATCATTGTCCGCGATTCGACCTGCCGCCTCTTCGGCTATCACGGGCTAGTCGGCCGTGGCGGCGCTTTCAGCCTCGACCATATGTTTGGGTTTTAGCGCTCAGAGCATCCCTTTCCACTGCTCCGTTGTGAAATAATATATACTAAGTCAACAAAAACGAGATGCCTCGATGTCCGAGCGTCACCACAGCAAAGTTTTGATCATCGGTTCGGGACCAGCCGGCTATACCGCAGCGATTTACGCGGCGCGCGCGAATCTGCAGCCGATTCTCGTGACCGGACTCCAGCCCGGCGGTCAATTGACGATAACCACTGATGTCGAGAACTACCCGGGCTTCGCGGAAGTCATCCAGGGGCCGTGGCTGATGGAACAAATGCAGCGGCAGGCGGAACATGTCGGCACCCGGGTCATCCTCGACATGATCAACGAGATCGATCTCGGACATCGGCCTTTTGTCGCGACCGGCGATTCGGGCAATGTCTATGTCGGCCAGACCGTGATTATTGCCACCGGGGCGCAGGCGAGGTGGCTCGGGCTTCCGAGCGAGGAAATTTTCCGCGGCTTCGGCGTCTCGGCTTGCGCCACATGCGACGGGTTCTTTTTCCGCGGTAAGGACGTCGTGGTCGTCGGCGGCGGCAATACAGCCGTTGAGGAAGCAATCTATCTGACGAACCACGCTCGTCGCGTTACCCTAATTCATCGTCGCAATGCCCTGAGGGCCGAAAAGATCTTGCAGGAAAGACTGTTCCGCAATCCCAAGATCGGGATCATCTGGGACAGCGTCGTCGAGGAGATCCTGGGGGTGCGGGAACCGCCGACTGTTACGGGTGTGCGGTTGCGCAACGTACTGACGCGCCACTTGTCCGATCTCCCATGTGACGGCGTCTTTATCGCCATCGGCCATACGCCGGTAACCGGGTTTGTGGCGGGACAGTTGCCGCTCGACCAGGAGGGGTACGCGATCACGCGCCCCGATTCGACCGAAACCGCCATCCCGGGGGTTTACGCCGCCGGAGATGTAAAGGACAAAGTTTATCGCCAAGCTGTCACCGCTGCCGGATTGGGCTGCATGGCGGCACTCGAAGCGGAAAAATTTCTCGCTGCCCAGGAAGAAGCGGCGAGCAAACGCGCGGCCGATTAGGAGCTGACCAATTAGCCTTGGAGGTGGCGCGAGGGGAGACAGGATGGACTGGGACAAGTTGCGAGTGTTTCACGCGGTCGCCGAGGCGGGGAGCTTCACTCACGCAGGCGAATCGCTGAACCTAAGCCAATCCGCGGTCAGCCGCCAAATTAGTGCGCTCGAGGAAAGCCTCAGCGTCCCTCTCTTTCATCGCCATGCCCGCGGTTTGATCCTAACCGAGCAGGGTGAGCTGTTGTTTCGCACGGCGCGCGAGGTGTTCGCCAAGTTGTCGATGGCGGAAGGCCTGATCTCCGAATCGAAGGACCGCCCCAAGGGGCCTCTCAAAATTACCTCTTCGGTTGCGTTTGGATCGACCTGGCTGACCCCACGGATTCGCGAGTTTCTCGATCTGTACCCCGAGATCCAGGTGAGCTTGGTAGTCGATGATTCGGAGCTCGATCTTTCGATGCGGGAAGCCGACGTGGCGATCCGCATGTCGCCGCCGCGGCAGCCGGATCTAATTCAACGACATCTAGTCAGCGTTCCGACCCACGTATATGCCGCGCCCGAATACATCAAAAAGCATGGGATGCCGCAGAAGCCCGAGGATCTCGACAAACACCGGCTGATCGTCTTTGGTGAGGATTCCCGCCCGCCGGTGCAAAACATCAACTGGCTCCTCGAAGCGGGCACCAAGCCGGGGCAGGAGCGCAAGCCGATTCTCGCCGTCAATAATTTCTATGCCATCGCGCGCGCTGTGCTTAGCGGCTTGGGTCTCGCGGCGCTGGCAGATTTCATCGCAAACGAGCATCCGGAGCTAGTTCGGGTTCTGCCCGAGCTGACCGGCCCCCCAGTCGAAGCTTATTTCGTCTACCCCGAAGAGCTGCGAACCTCCAAACGCATCAGTGTATTCCGGGATTTTTTATTGCGCAAAGTAGCGGAAAGCCGTCTCAGCTGATTTCGACGACCCGTTGCCGGAAAGCGTGATTTGACTGCGCCAAGCGTTGCGCTTTTTGCAGACGAGCCAGAAGATATTCCTGCTGGTAAGCAGACGCCAAAACGTCCAGTTTGTCTGCGACGCGATGGTTTAGTCGCGGCAGGTTTCCGGGTCTAGTGCCCGGGAAGAGGGTCTGCGGACCCTTACGTCTCCCAGACGTGAAGCCTCCCTGTTCAAACTTGGCCGGAACTTTCGTTCCGGCCATTTTCTTTGACCACGCACCGCTCTTATACTGACCCGATACTTCATTAACGCCGATAATCGCGGGTCGAGAGCTATGAGGCGTGTAAGCCCGAAAGGGGCTCTCCTAAGCCCTGCCTTTGCTGATTAACAGGTTATATCCGACGATGGTGCGGTACTTGCCGTCTTACCGCAACCAGCTTGGACAACCGCACCGAGTGAGAAAGTTTGGAACGCCTCTTGCTCTGACCTGGTGCAGAACTTAAACCATCGCGGCTATCTCGAAGCAGCGGGTCAGGACACCGATGGACGCGAATGATCTGCGCGCACTGCAGGCGCCGCTAAAGAAGCAATATCGCGCGCAGCCCGAAACTGCACGCATACCGGCGCACGCCGAGGCCGTGCTCAACCTGGAGCAAGTCGCCTGCAGGGTGCGCTCCTGGAGCGGTGAGACCAATGCGGGATTGCATCCCGCCACGGGCGGGGATGGGAGCTTTGCTTGCTCCGCGGATATGCTGTTGGAGGCGCTGGTCGCCTGTGCCGGCGTGACCATGAGCGCGGTCGCCAGCGCCATGGGAGTAAAGCTCCGAGGCGGTCGGGTCATCGCTGAGGGCTGGTGGGACGCGCGTGGCACGCTCGGAGTGGATCGCGAGGCGCCGGTCGGGCTCACCGATATCGCGCTGAAATTTGAATTGGACACCGACGCCGATGCCGGGACGGTGCAGCGTCTTGTCGAAATGAGCGAGCGCTTCTGCGTGATCTACCAGACCTTGTGTACACCGCCGCGACTTTCGGTTGCGCACCGGATCGTGCCCGGAGGCTAACGCCGTGTCTCGCGCGCGTCATCCGTCCGCGTGCTGCGGCGGGGGGGCGGGCCGACAGACCAATGCAAATAGAGGCCGCCGGAAAGCCGCGGGCGGCACCGGAACGGCACATCCTGCGCGGGGAGTCTTCTGAATGCCCGACAATCCTAGCGTACTGATGATCATCGGTGCCGCTACGCCTCCCGGCCGTCTCGCAGCCTCTGTCTCTTTCGCGGCTGAACTGCTCAACACAAAGCATCCCGATATTCTCGTCGAGGTCTTAAACCTT
>JBARIB010000196.1:0-7969 GCA_049799535.1 Allostellaceae bacterium
GCCGAGGAATATGTTTATGCCGAGCTGTGCGAGGAGGTGATGCTGTCCTTCGCCGCCGAAAACGAGGCCCGCATGGAGGCAATGATCGCCGCGCGCAGCAATGTCGCGCGCAAGCTCGATGAGCTCGTCGCGAGCTTCCGCCGCCTGCGTCAAGAGGAGATCACGAGCGAGATCATCGAGCTCTCCACCAGCAGCATATCGGCCGCAGCCTCCGTCAAGCGCAAACGGAAACGCGTCGCCGCTCCGAACCGCTAACGGAACAATCCGGGAGGATCGAATGAATGCACGTGATGTCATGACCCGCGACGTTGTGTCGGTCACGTCCGACACGCCGATGCGAAAAATAGCAGCGCTTCTCCTCGAAAAGCGCATCAGCGCCGTACCGGTGGTCGACAGCAGCGGCGCACCGATCGGCATGGTCAGCGAGGGCGACCTCACTGGCCGCAGCGAGGCCGAGCGGGAAGCGCGACAGGATTGGTGGTTGACGACTCTTGCCGAAGGCGAGCACGTGAACCCCGGATTTCTGGCAAGCCTCAACTATCCAACTGCACGCGACATGATGTCGGCGCCGGTAATTACAGTCGGCGAGGAGACCAACCTTGAAGAGATTGCTCGGCTCCTGACGACACACCGCATAAAGCGTGTGCCAGTGGTCCGTGACGCCCGCGTCGTTGGTATTGTCAGCCGTGCCGATCTCGTGCGCGCTCTGGCGGCGAGGCCGCACACGCCAGTCGTCTGAGGGAGGATGCGATGGCACCAGTTATCACGGTCGACGGGATCGACGCCGGCGCGTACGCTAGCAGCATAAAAAAAACAGCGTAGGTTAAGGGAGCTCGCGCGTTGGTAGCGGGAATTCGCCGAAAGAGCCGGGAACCCGCCCGTCTGGGAGGTGCGATTAACGACGGCGGCGGAAGTGGAGCAAGAGGCTGATCTGTCGGAAACAGAATCGGTCCCTCGGCGCGAGACCGAGTCAGGACCCGGAGCGCGGCCCGAAACGGCTCAATTAACCGATTAACTAATTCCTCGTCTGAGCCGACCTGCAAGCCGTAGAAAATGACTTGCATAATGAAAGCCTCAGTCCATATAACTTGCATTATGCAAGTTAGTGGAGCGCGAACCCATGCGTCGTAAGAGCTTCGGCAACATGCAATGCCCGATCGCCCGCAGCCTGGAGCGGGTCGGGGAGTGGTGGAGCATCCTCATTCTGCGCGATGCGTCTCTCGGTCTGACGCGGTTCGACGAGTTCCAGGAGAGCCTCGGGATCGCGCCCAATATGCTGGCGCGGCGGCTCAAGGCCCTGGTCGAGGCTGGCTTGCTCGAACGCCGCCGCTACAGCGACAGACCGCCGCGCGACGAATACATGCTGACGCAAGCCGGCCGCGACTTTCGGCCGGTGCTGTGGGCGTTGCTCGCCTGGGGCAACAAGCATTTCGCTCCAGAAGGAGCCAGTGTGGTGGTGGTCGACAGCCAGACCGGAGCGGAAGCCGATCCCGTGCTGGTGGACCGCAACAGCGGTCGCCCTCTCATAGCACCGGCTTTCCGCTCGGCCGCGGGACCGGCCGCCGATGCGCGCACACGACGCCGCCACCCGATTGTGGGCGAGCAGCCCTAGCTTCGGGATCGGGCACAGCTTTTGGCAATGCGATGGAGACTGTGATGGACACCATCGTCCTCGAACGAGTGGCGACCTCCGCCCCGGTGAAAAGCCGGCTGCAATTTGGACGCAGACATCTGGTGCTTGCCGGCTTGGCACTCGCGGTCACCTTGGGCGGCATCGGCTACGGCCGCTACTGGTGGAACGTCGGCCGCTTTATCGAAAGCACCGACGACGCTTATGCCGGCGGCAACGTCACTCCCGTCGCGCCGCATGTCGCGGGCTTCGTTGCGCAAATCCTGGTGACCGACAATCAGCATGTCCAAGCCGGGGAATTGCTGATCCGGCTCGACGCGCGCGATTTCCAGGCCGCCCTCGATCACGCCGAGGCGGTCGCCGCCAAAGAGCAGGCGGCGCTCGCCGGGCTCGAGGCGAAATACGTGCTCCAACAGGCGATGATCCGCCAGGCCGAGGCCGATCTGGCTGCCAAGGTCGCCCGGGCCAAGTTTGCCGGCGAAGACGCCGTCCGTTATCGCGACCTGGCTTTGACGACATTCGGCACGCGGCAGAACGCCGAGCGGACATCGGCTGCCGACGAGGAGGCGCAGTCAGCAACCAAATCGGCGCAAGAAGGGCTGACGGCCGCACGGCAGCAGCTGACCGTGCTCGATGCGGGGATCGCCGAAGCCCGCGCCGGTGTCGCCCAGGCCAAAGCCGATCTCGAAACCGCGCGACTCAACCTCGGCTACACCGAGATCCGCTCGCCGATCGACGGCTATATCGGCAACCGGGCGGCGCAGGTCGGTGCCTACGTCGCCAGCGGCGCATACCTCTTGAGTGTCATCCCGGCGCAAGGACTCTGGGTCGACGCCAATTTCAAGGAGGATCAGCTGGCGCATATGCGGCCGGGGCAGCCGGCAGCGGTGGTGGCCGATGTGCTGCCGGGAAGAAGCTTCCACGGCCATGTAGAGAGCCTGGCGCCGGGGACGGGAGCGGTCTTCAGTGTGATCCCACCGGAAAACGCCACCGGCAACTTTACGAAAATCGTCCAGCGCATACCGGTTCGTATCGCGCTCGATAGCCGCGACGCAACGCTCGGCGAGTTGCGGCCGGGCCTCTCGACGACCGTCAGCGTCGATACGCGGCCAGATCCGCTGTCCGAGAGGTAACGGCGATGCCCACTTCCGCCGCCTGGCTCAAGAGCCTTTTACCGTTTGTGGTGATGTGTTTCGGCGGGTTCATGGCGCTTCTTGACATCCAGATCGTCGCCTCGTCACTGCAGGACATCGGCGGCGGACTGTCGGCGGCGCAGGACGAGATCAGCTGGGTGCAGACCGCTTATCTGATCGCCGAGATCATCGTGATCCCGCTCAGCGGCTGGCTGACCCGCGTGTTCTCGACGCGCTGGCTGTTTGCTGCCTCCGCTGCCGGCTTCACAGTCACCAGCCTGCTCTGCGGTCTTGCCTGGAACATTGAGAGCATGATTGTCTTCCGCGCGCTGCAAGGGCTGCTCGGCGCCTCGATGATCCCGACCATGTTCACCTCGTCCTTCTATTTCTTCCAGGGGCCGCGCCGGGTCTATTCCGCCGCCGTGATCGGAACAATCGCCTCGGTGGCGCCGACGCTGGGGCCTGTCATCGGCGGCTGGATCACCGACACGCTGAACTGGCACTGGCTGTTCTACGTCAACCTCTTGCCGGGTATTGTGGTCACTATCCTCGCGGCGCTGCTGGTCAGGATCGACGAACCAAACTGGAAGCTGCTAAGGGATGCCGACTATCTCGGCATCGCGCTGCTGGCGGTCGCCCTCGGCACACTCGAATACGTGCTGGAGGAAGGCTCGCGCTGGAACTGGTTCGACGATGCGACGATCCGAAATTGCGCCTGGGTAGCAGCGATCGCCGGTGTGCTGTTCGTGGTCCGCAGCCTGACCTTCGCGCGCCCGGTCGTTGATCTGCGGGCGCTGGGCAACCGCAATTTTGCGCTCGGCTGCTTTCTGTCGTTCGTGACCGGTATTGGGATCTTCTCGACCATCTATCTGACCCCGCTGTTTCTTGGCTATGTGCGCGGGTTCAGTGCCTGGCAGACCGGGGTCGCGATCTTTTCGACCGGTGCCGCCTCGCTCGCTGGAGTGCCCGTGTACATCCTCCTCGCGCGCCAATTCGACACGCGCTGGCTCATGATGTTCGGCCTAGCCTTATTCGGCTTCTCGATGTGGAGTTTCAGCTTCATCACCCATGATTGGGGTGGCGATCAGCTTCTGCTGCCGCAGATATTGCGCGGGTTCCCACAGGTTTTCGCAGTAGCCCCGGCGGTGACTTTGGGTCTCGGCAGCCTGCCGCCGGAGCGGCTCAAATACGCCAGCGGTCTATTCAACATGATGCGAAATCTCGGCGGCGCGGTTGGCATCGCGGTGTGCGGCGCGATTCTCAACGCCAGGACCAATTTCCATTTCGATGGCATTGCGTATCACCTGACGCCGGCGAACGGCGCGATGATCAGGATGGTCGATAGCATCGCGCACCGCTACGGCGCGCTGCCGGGCAGCCTCGATGCGGGCCACGCCGCTGCTTTAAGGGAGCTCTGGCATCTCGCCTATCGCGAGGCGTCGACCCTAGCGTTTGCCGACGCCTTTCACGCGATCATGCTCGCCTTCATCGCCGCAACATTGCTTGTTCCGTTCCTGCGCCAAGTCGCGCCAGTGAAAGCGCCGTCGGCGGCGGCGCATTGACCAAACAAAATCCTGCCTTCGCAATGTCCTGAAATGCTGCGAATATGAACTCTGAAATAACCCCTCCCAGCCCACGCTCGTTAACGGAAGCCGCCGACCGTCGGCGGACCGCGGAGACCCCCAACAATCAGCTTCGGACGTCGATACGGGGTCGAACGGGCATGGTCGCTGTCGTTCGCACGTCCGATCCACGCAAATAGCCTGGAGATAGCTATGGCCACCACAATCAAGGTCAACGGCGTCGATCGGACGGTCGATGTCGAAGGCGACACCCCGCTCCTCTGGGTGCTGCGCGACGTGCTCGGCATGACCGGCACAAAGTTCGGCTGCGGCATGGCACTCTGCGGCGCTTGCACAGTCCATTTGGACGGCGCCGCGACCCGCTCTTGCATAACCACGATCGACAGCATCGGCACTTCCGAGATCACGACGATCGAGGCGATCGGCGCGACAGCCGCGGGCGCCACGATCCAAAGGGCCTGGCTCGATCGGGAGGTCGTGCAATGCGGCTACTGCCAGTCCGGCCAGATCATGTCCGCGGCGGCTCTTCTCGCCAGCAACCCGCATCCGACGGATTCGGACATCGACGACGCGATGTCCGGCAACATCTGCCGCTGCGGCACCTATGTGCGTATTCGCGAGGCGATCAAAGAGGCCGCGCAATCAAACGGAGAGAGAGGCTGACGATGATCCTCGATCCCCTCACACGGCGCAGTTTCCTGCAAGCCGGAGCGGCCGCGGGCGGTGGCCTGTTGCTGAGCCTGCGTCTGCCGTTCGCCAAAGGGGATGCCGAAGCGGCCGATGCCGATGGCTTCACACCCAACGCCTTCATCCGCATCGGCGGCGATGGGCAGATCCTCCTGACCATGCCCTATGTCGAGATGGGCCAGGGCACCTACACCTCGATCCCCATGCTGATCGCCGAAGAGCTCGAGGTGGACCTGAAACAGGTGCAGCTGGAGCACGCTCCGCCCAACGAGAAGCTTTACGGAAATCCTTTGCTGGGCGGCGTACAGGCAACCGGCAACTCGAACGCGATACGCGCAGCGTGGCAGCCCTTGCGCGAAGCCGGTGCGATCGCGAGAAGCATGCTCGTGTCGGCGGCGGCGAAGCGCTGGAATGTCGATCAGGCGTCCTGCCGCGCTCAAAGCGGTGAAGTGCTTCATGCGCCGACGGGCAGAAGTGCCAAATATGGCGAACTGGCCGCCGACGCTGCCCGCATCCCGGTTCCCGAAAGCGTGGCGCTCAAGCGACCGGATGATTTCAGGCTCATCGGCACTCCGGCCAAGCGTCTGGACGCGCCGGCCAAGGTCAACGGAACGGCCGTCTTCGGCATCGACGTTCGGCCGCCGAGTGTGAAGATCGCGACCCTGGCGCAATCACCCGTCTTCGGCGGCCGTGTGAAGAGCGTGGATGATAGCGCGGCCAAGGCCGTCAAGGGCGTGCGTCAGATCGTAAGGCTCGACGATGCCGTCGCCGTCGTGGCCGACCACATGGGCGCTGCGAAGAAAGGGCTGGCGGCGCTGGTGATCGAATGGGACGACGGGCCGCACGCCAAGCTCGACACACAAGAGATCGTGGCTGAGCTCGAAAAGGCGACCCTCAATTCCGGGGCGGTTACGCAGCACATCGGCAATAGCGACGCGGCTATGGCGAGCGCCGTCACCAAGGTCGGGGCGACCTACGAGGTCCCGTTCCTTGCGCACGCGACAATGGAGCCGATGAACTGCACAGTCCATGTCCGCAAGGACGGCTGCGAAGTCTGGGTCGGCTCCCAGGCAGTGGCGCGAGCCCAGGCGGCCGCGGCGAAGACCGCCGGCCTGCCGCTGGACAAGGTCGTGGTGCACAATCATCTGATCGGCGGCGGCTTTGGCCGGCGGCTCGAGATCGATGGCGTCATTCGCGCCGTCCAGATCGCGCAGCATGTCGACGGCCCCGTCAAAGTCGTCTGGACGCGCGAAGAAGACATCCAGCACGACATGTACCGGCCCTATTTCTTCGACCGGCTGTCTGCCGGTCTCGATGGGAAAGGGATGCCGGTCGCCTGGAACCATCGCTTCGCGGGCTCCTCGATCATCGCGAGATGGCTCCCTCCGGCGTTCAACAATGGTCTCGACCCCGATACCACCGAGGGCGCGATCGATCTGGTCTATGCCCTCCCGAACCTGCACGTCGAGTATCTGCGGGTGGAGCCTCCGGGCATTCCGACCGCCTTCTGGCGCAGCGTCGGGCCGTCGCACAACGTCTTTGTGACCGAAAGCTTCATGGACGAACTGGCGGCGGCGGCGAAGCAAGATCCGGTCGCCTATCGGCGGGCTCTGCTCGGCAAGTCGCCCCGCGCCAAAGCCGTCCTCGATCTCGCCGCGGAAAAGGCCGGCTGGGGACAGCCTTTGCCTATAGGAGTGGGCCGCGGCGTCTCCGTGCAGTTCGTGTTCGCGACCTATATGGCGCATGTTGCCGAAGTCGAAGTGTCGAAGGATGGCGCAGTTCGTGTCCGGCGGGTCGTCTGCGCGGTTGATTGCGGCACCGTCGTCAATCCGGACACCGTCCAGGCTCAGATTCAGAGCGCGATCATCTTCGGCATCACAGCGGCGCTCTATGGCGAGATCACCCTCAAAGACGGCCGTGTCGAGCAAACCAATTTCGACACCTACCAAGTCCTGCGCATGAACGAGGCGCCGGCCATCGAGGTCCACATCGTCCAGAGTCTCGAACCGCCGGGCGGAATGGGTGAGGCCGGGACTTCGGCCATCGTTCCTGCAGTCACCAACGCGATCTTTGCAGCGACCGGCAAGCGCTTGCGCAAGCTGCCGATCGACACCACCGCGTTGAAGCAGCCGGCGTGAGCGGAGCAACTTTCATGCTCGGGAAAACTTGGGTAGGAGCCCCTCGACGCAGCGCGTCACGCCTCGGGTCAACGGGTGCGCTATCTGACGCCGCTGTTTCTCGGCTACGTCGGCGCCTTCAGCGCGTGGCAGACCGGCGTCGCGGTCTTCGGCTCCTCGCCTACCGACCTTGGCTTATGCCGACGCCTTCCGCGCCATCATGGTCGCTTTCTTCGCCGCAACATTGCTTGTTCCGTTCTTGCGCCAAGTCGCGCCAGTGAAAGCGCCGTCGGCGGCGGTGCATTGATCACCTTTGACGAGGAGGTAGTAGTGACGAAAATCCCCTATCGCATCGCCCTGATCGTCGGGGCGGGTTCCGGCATCAGCGCCTCGGTGGCGCGTGGTTTGGCCGCGACAGGTCTGCGGGTCGGGCTGGCCGCGCGCAATATCGAGAAGCTGGCGCCGCTCGCGACCGAGATCAACGCCGAAAGCTTTGCCGTGGATGCGTCGGATCCGGCCGAGGTCGCGCGGCTGTTCGCGGAGGCGGATAGCCGACTCGGTGAACCCGACGTCGTTCTCTACAACGCCAGTGCCCGCGCCCACGGCCCAATCGCCGAGCTCGACCCTGAGGCCGTCCGCAAAGCAATCGAGATATCGGCCTTTGGTGGTTTCCTCACGGTTCAGCAGGCTGCACGGCGGATGATTCCGCAAGGCCGCGGGGCAATATTGCTGACCGGCGCCAGCGCCAGCGTCAAAGGGTTCCCGCACTCCGCCGCCTTTGCGATGGGCAAATTCGCGCTACGCGGTCTGGCGCAGAGC
>JBARIB010000197.1:0-2130 GCA_049799535.1 Allostellaceae bacterium
AATGCGGCGCAGATGCTGTCCGATACGCAGCTGGATGTCGTTACCGCCGGCGCCGCCGCCAACGCCAATGCGGCCGCGCTTGCACTTGGCGATTTCGACGCTACCACCTTCACGCAGACGGCGACCAACGCGGTCACCAGCATCAAGGGGATCCAGATCGGGATTGCCGTCGGCCAGTCTTTGAGCACGGCTACCGCAGCTTCCGCCTTGTTCCAGGCGGCTGTCGCGACCCACGCGGACTCGGCGGCAACGCTACCCTAACGCGCTGGACGGCGCCTCTTGCTTTGGCGTGAGGCGTCCGTTCCGTAACAGGTTTTTTTGTCAGTAACCCATCGGAGGGAAAACAATGAAGAGGTTGCTTAGTGCCGTAGCGGCTTTACCGTTCCTCGCCGGCGTGGCGTTAGCGGGACAGCCGGTGCAGTTAAGTGACGCGCAGATGGATGGTGTCACGGCCGGGTTTGATTTCTTCGAACGCGATGTCAGCAACACCAGTACGATCACGGTGTGGATCAACCGCCCCGCGGCACCGGTGGCCGCCGATTCCTATCTCGCGATATTCGGCACCTCTTACTCAGGGCCCCCGCCACTCCAGTCGTTCCAGATCCAGTCGCAGTTCGGACCGTCGGGCGGCTGAGCGTCATCGCGATGCCTGATGCCTTGGCATAAGGCGTCGTCCCATGATCTGGTGCCACGCCGGGGTTGCGAAGCCAAGCCCCGGCGTGGCGTCTTTCAATCCGATATCATTGTTACCGCCTTGACAACCTTTAGTTAACTTTTGTATGGTTGAAGATCGTAGAGCGCGACGTCTGGGAATGGAGGGATTCGCGGTGTCGGGGCCTGGGAGTTGGATTGTCACCGGCGCATTGGGGTTCGTCCTGTTGTTGCTCGGTGGCTGCGGGTTTCCCGAGGTAACTCAGCCGACACGATATGCTGCAATACGTCCCACGAGCGAATTTTCCGAAGGGCTCCACGCACCTGCCGGCTTCGGTCCGTCCCCCACCGCCGTCCAAAAACAGCGCCCAGTGCGGTCGCTATTGGAGATGCGCCACGAGCACGTCGTGATCCAAACTTGGGATCTCAGCTGCGGCGCCGCCGCGCTTGCTACATTGTTGCGCTATGAGTTCGGCGAGCCCGTTACGGAAAAGGAGATCGCGCGCGGCTTGATGGCGCGCAGCGAGTATCTCGAGCACCCGGAGGTCGTGCAGATTCGAGAAGGGTTTTCGCTGCTCGACCTCAAACGTTATGTGCAGACCCGGGGCTACAAGGGGCTTGGCCTCGGCAAGCTCGACCTCAACGATTTGATCGAGCGTGCACCGGTCATGGTGCCGGTCGATGCGCTCGGCTATAACCACTTCGTGATCTTCCGGGGGATCAAGGGCAACCGGGTGATGCTTGCGGACCCCGCCTGGGGAAACCGGACAATGTCAATCGACAAGTTCCAGCGCATGTGGCTTGACTACGGGGAGAAGATCGGCCACGTTGGATTCGTCGTAGAGCGTGCTGACGGGCGTCAACCGCCGAACAGGATGCAGCCAAAGCTGACCGAGTTCGTCATGCTCCAGTAGCTCCGCGACCGGCGGGGGGAAGACCGAGTGAGAGCTACAAGTGTGCGTCGTGGCCTCCAGGGCACCACGATGACGGTGCTGTGTGTCGCGGCGGTAGCGTCCATGTTTGTCGAGGTGCCGGCGTGCGCCCAGACAACCGAGCCGACCGTCGAGGATCTTCAAAAGCAGCTTCGCCAGCGCGACGCGCTGATCCAAAGTCTTGCGCGCCGGGTCGAAAAGCTCGAACGGCAGATGGCGACCGGCGTTCCGGCCGCGACGCGAGCGATCGCTAAATCACGCGCGGGAAGCCATCCGATTGCGCCCACCGAGGTTGCACTACACCCTGAGGAGAGTCCACAGGCGCCGATGACCGCACAGGTAGCGCCTGCACCTGCCGCGGCTGAACAGGCATCTCCACCGCCACCGGCGCGACCGGCACCGCCCTCCACGCAACCTGGGGGTACGCCCGCTCCCGGGCAATTCGAGGTCAGCGAGGAGGCTGCGGAGCGCGCCCTCGAACGCACGCTCGTCGCGACCGGCAACCAACTCGTGCCGTTCGGATTTGCCGAAATTGAACCGTTGTTCA
>JBARIB010000198.1:0-4273 GCA_049799535.1 Allostellaceae bacterium
ATCGATGATCGGCTGACCTTGACAGACCTTGCTTCGGTTGCCTGCCTCAGCCACTACCACTTCAGCCGCTCGTTCAAGCGGGCGGTTGGGATCGGACCGACCCGTTACGTCATGAAACGACGGCTCGAGCGGGCAAAAACTTTGATGCGACGGACTAATCAGCCTTTTGCTATGATAGCCCAGGAGGCCGGCTTCGTCGACCAGAGCCATCTGATCTCTGTCTTTCGCCGGGAGACTGGTGTAACACCCGGTCATTTTCGTGCCGCGCTGAGTTAATTCTGACCGACCACCTGACGTGATAAGCCTTTGGCCTGCGGAATACCCTGCCGGTCACCGTAACATTTGAGCAGCGCAAGGCGGCTCATCGTCCGAAGATCTCGGGAAGTTGAGCGAATAGTGCTCCATGAACGTCCAACGCGGAGATTCCGAACTCCGCCGCAAGTGCCCCACAGTGATCGATCCAGGTTTCCAGCGAGGCGGGACGATCGACGTAAGTATGCTCGATCAGCATCTCGCCGACCTGAGGGCTGCGCAGCCTGCGGATCTGCCGGGTTTTTATCTGGGCCGAAGGAGCCGCAGCACCTTTCGGCGTCACGCCTCGGCGCGGAAGCACGTCCGCAAGGATCTGCATATGCCCGGAAGGCCGGGGCTCATCCGCGTCGTCAAAAATCACTCTGCGACCCCTTTCCATTCTTGTCACCACACAAGAGACACCTCATAGAACCGCCCGGTCCCGTCAACTGCTTGGTCCCATTTGCGCCTGCACACCGTCAAAAAGCCGCATACGCTCCAGGCGGCATCGTCAGACTAACGCCGTCTCGCCCCCCGGACGACCCGGATGGCAGAGATACATCGGCACGCCCGCCTAGCATCCAGCCAATCGTCCAAGAAATCGTTAACGGATAGCCCTCGCGCTAGGGTCGAATCTCCGCCCGGATCTGATCTTGGATCACAAGAGCCTCGAATCGGGACGGCTCGGCACAGCCGTCAGCCGTCGAACCAGACTTGCGGGCGGATATGTCCGTTGCGATCGGCGTCACGCCTCGGCGCGGAAGCACGTCCGCAAGGATCTGCAACAACTACAGCAAGCAGCTGCTATCGCGCGCCCTGAACTTCCCGTACATGATGTGGTTCTTGCAAGCGAGCAGGTGCGTGATGTCGATCATAGGATGGATCATATTGGGCCTTATCTCCGGATTCATCGCCAGCAAGATTGTGAACAAGACGGGCCAGGGTTTCTTTCTCAACCTCGTCCTGGGCATTGTCGGAGCAATCGTGGGAGGTGTTATCTTCAGCGCTCTGGGCCCAAGCGGGATCACCGGTTTAAATCTGTACAGCATGGTGGTTGCTGTGATTGGAGCGATTGTCGTGTTGGTGATCTATCACTGGGTGAGTAATCGACGGGCTTTTTGAACAGAGAGGAACGCCATGGGACTTCTCGATGACGTATTGGGTTCGGCGGTTCCCGGCGGGAACCTGGCGAAACCACTGATGGTAGGTTTAGCGGCGCTGCTCGGCGCGCGCGCGGTCGGAAGCGGCCTGGGGAGCCTGCTCGGCGGGACAGCGGCTTCTGCGCCGACCCTGCCGACCCCGCCAGAGGCCCCCAGTCAGCCGCGGGGCGGTCTTTTGGGTGGCCTCAGCGGCGTGCTGCAGAGCTTTCAACAAAGCGGCCATGGTGATGTCATTAATTCGTGGATCGGGCACGGACAGAACCAACCGATCGCGCCGGACCAGCTTCATCAAGCGCTGGGCCCCGACGCGGTCAACAACCTGTCTCGCCTGACAGGTTTGCCGCAGGACCAGCTGCTTGCGGAGCTGTCACGTGTTCTTCCAGGTGTCGTTGATAAGCTCACCCCGAACGGTCGCATGCCCGATCAAGCGGAGGTGTCTCGCTGGTAATCCGATCGGGTGGCCGGCAAGTTGGTGATCCGACGCCCGGAGATCGACCCGCAACTCGCGTCGGCCGGTGTGATGAGCGCTTTGCGCCAACGCGCGCGGACCGGGCTGCATCGCCCCAATATTCTTCGCAAGGATCTCCCACCAGATCCGCAACTTGGTCCAATCGGGCACCGCTGCGACCGTTGATGAACAACACCGCGATCACGCGGTCGGCTGTCATGACCGAACTCGACTCCGAAAGGGAAGAAGCCGGGCCGGCAAGATTGCGCAAGGCTGCAATCGAAGCACTGCAAAGTGCGGCTCGTCAGAACGACCCGAAGGAGTTCGATCGGCTGACCCGATATTGCCCTTACGCTGATCGAACGGGCTCGCGCTATCGGGCATGCCCAAATTCGGATGTCTGGCGGTGGATATTTGCTGACCGGACCCACCACCTGCGCTGCTGCTCAAGGCATCCGGGACCAGTTGGCGCAACTGTGCACCCGCTGCCAACGCTATACCAGCTCGATCGTCACCCCGATGGGCGACGAGATGTTCTGCCGCTATCAGCAATCGACGAGGCGACGACAACCCGGGCATTACTGCTCCAGCAGTCGGCAAGCACTCCGAGCCCGCCACAGCTAGCGACGGTCCCCACTTGTCCCAGTGAAAGGGGCGCTCGGCGCTAACAGCGCAGCCATTTCGACACCGCTCTGTATGCAACCCTGACGTGCGGAGCGATGTCCGCGATTGATGTGCGGCCGAGGCATGCGCACTCGGTGCTCGCGCGCGATCGGGAGCACGCGATCCCTGCTGGCTGTTTTTGCTGTTTTTTGCAGCGGAATATCAGTCATCGCGCCACTCGTTCGGTCACCCGGCCCGCCATTGGCGCTTTCCCGGAGTTGCATTAAGCACGAACATTATGGCAATTTTATCGTTGCTGATTACACAATACTCCATACCACGCAAATGCTTGTTACATGCCGCCTGTGTCGCGCAGGTCCCCGCATACGGGGGTCAGCTGGCAAGGATGGCCGGTCCGGCCCAGGCCGATGTCGGGGCCGCCAAGTTGCGCTGCGGCCATCGCAATTGACTCTGATCCATCGATCGGCGCAACCTCGACCAATACCTTTGGTCCTGAGCCGCCGCGAGACGCGCTGAGTGAGCCTCGGTGGACACCAGTTTGTGAACGCGGCGGCCGCACGCTACTGCACCCTTCGAGCTTGTGGTCGGGTGAGTCAACTGCGATGCAACACGGCAGCCAGTATCGGCGAGATTTGGTCCACGAGACGGCAGAACCGTACCTTACTTCGGTCTCACATGATGGCATGGTCCACATTCCCGGCGGAACGTTCCGTATGGGCTCTGACCGGCATTATCCCGAAGAAGCGCCGGTGCACAGCGTCACCGTTGGCGGATTCTGGATCGACCATCACCCGGTCACCAATCGGCAATTCAGAGAGTTCGTCCAGGCGACCGGGCATATCACTTTCGCCGAGATACCACCCGACCCGAAGGACTATCCCGGCGCGCTGCCGCATATGCTCTATGCCGGATCGCTGGTGTTCACGCCGCCGGCACACCCGGTCGATCTGCGCGACTGGGGCCAATGGTGGCGGTTTCTGAAAAGGGCCGACTGGCGTCATCCCTATGGTCCCAAAAGCAACATCCGCGGCCTCGACAGTCATCCGGTCGTGCATGTCAGTTTCGCCGATGCGCTCGCCTATGCGCGCTGGGCCGGCAAGGATCTGGCTACCGAGGCCGAATGGGAGTTCGCCGCGCGCGGCGGGCTCGATGGCGCCGAATTCGCCTGGGGTAACGAGTTCACCCCCGGCAGCAAGCACATGGCCAACACTTGGCAAGGCGAGTTTCCGCGGCAGAACCTGAGGCTCGACGGCTTTGCCCGCACTTCGCCGGTCGGCGCGTTCCCGCCAAACGGCTACGGCCTCTATGACATGATCGGCAATGTCTGGGAATGGACGAACGACTGGTATTCGCCCAGGCATCCGGCCGACGCGCCGAAGGCCTGCTGCATTCCGGCCAATCCGCGCGGCGGAGCGGAGGCCGGCAGCTACGATCCCCGCCAACCCGAGATCAGGATTCCCCGCAAGGTGCTCAAAGGCGGCTCGCATCTCTGCGCGCCCAATTATTGCCGGCGCTACCGCCCGGCGGCGCGCCACGCCGAACCGGTCGATACGTCGACGAACCATGTCGGTTTCCGCTGCATCGTCCGGGACTAGCGGCACCATGGCCGATCAAATCGACGACACGCGTATTGCACTGCGAGATTGGGGTGAGACACATCGTGTTGACGAGCGTCCCCCAACTGTCGATGTTCCCGAGCTTCAGGCCGAGAACACGCGGTCCTGAGGATTGATCTCCGCTGATGTCATCA
>JBARIB010000199.1:0-1609 GCA_049799535.1 Allostellaceae bacterium
TCGACGAAGACAAATGCCTTTGACGTGCCGGTCGGGCCTGTTGCGATAGCGGGCGGATATACTGTAACCATAAACGGTTCCTACGGCAATACTATGAGTGGAACCTTCTCGGCTACGATCTCGCAGCTCGACGCATCTGGATATACCCCGAATATCTCGTTCGCGGGCACCGCGGTCTTCGATCGGAAGACCTGCCAGTCAGACTACACTGTTACGTCCTTCAACGGGCAAGGTCTTCCCTCACCGTTTCTTGCATTCCATGCGATTAGTGTCGACGGGGGCAAAGGGGTTCGAGCGATTTCAACGGTCGTTGGGTTACTCCTAGATTATCCGACAATCACAAAACTCCAGTAGGCGTAGGAGGTTCGGTAGATGTACGGCCTTCTAGAATACCCTTTCGGAACTGGTGAGTTTTTCAATATTTTGTATCTCCGTATCTCCGCCATTTTTCGACCCCCATCATCCAAAGCCGCATAATGCGGCCGGCGATCAGCGGTTCGAGCGTCGGGTAGGCCGATGACTTGGCGAAGCTGTAGAGCCGCCGGCTCTTCAGGTCTGGGATTCGCGGCGCAAACTGGAAGCCGAGCAAGGCGAGAAGAGCAAAAACATGCTCAGCATCACCGCCGCCGTCGGTGTGGTGGCGGCGGACTGCGACGTCGCTCTGGTGATAGAGCAGCCCGTCAAGGACATGCAGGGCTTAACCGCGAGCAACACCAACTTGCCTAAAGCCGTCCCAGTCGAGCTGCGTCCGATCATCTTTGCGCCGGAAATTGGCCCCGACCCAACATTCATGTCACCGCATGCAAAGTAGCGTCCCGATCAGGTCAAACGGAAGCGAACTGAGCAGACAAAAGCGGATCCGGGTGACGGGACGACGATCCCGCGCTGCCGGCATTCCTGGATAACGAGCCCGGCGAGAACAACCAGCCGGTCACTCTCAATCGCATGCGGCAACAGCGAGTCGGCTAACTCGCTGGCAGGGCGCCTGCCGAAGGGGCGAAGGCGAAGCCGGTCCTGCAGTTCTGCAGCATGACGCCGGCGGTTTTGGCCAGAGATCAGGTAGTCGTCGATGGACTCTGGTCGAACATCGATCTGTTCGGCGACAAATGAGATCAGCGCGGCCAGCGGTCGCTCGTTGATGCGCAGGGGCCGTCCAGGATAGCGGAGATAGCAAAGCATCAGCGCGTAGCCGAGGCGACTGTGATCGCCTCGACACCGCCGGATCATGGCGATATCTGCCTCGGTGAATGTGTAGTAGCGCACCAACTCACGCTGATCAGTCGGTGGATCGAACAGCGCGGCAATCTGGGCTTCGGTCAGTTGCTGTCGGCGCATTAGCCCTATCTCTCCGGACATTAAGACCGGCAGTCCAGCCGATCCGGGCCGGGGAGTCGATGAGCGTGCTGTGTGGCATACCGAAGATGCGGCCTTGGTCCGGGCGGAGCCGGACACGCTAACCTTGGCGGCCCGCCGTAGCGTTCTCGGTTTGTCCGCTTATGCTACAAAAATTGGCCGTTCGTTAGTTCTGGCCCACTTCACCACCAACACTCGTGATTTCGGCACCGGGGCCGAAGATTTCACCCCTCGATGCGTTTCTGTTATAATATTG
>JBARIB010000200.1:0-2619 GCA_049799535.1 Allostellaceae bacterium
TGTCGATGACGATAACCGCGTCGTCGCGATGAAGGACCGCCGCCTGCAGCATGTCGGCGTCGGCCGGCCGCAGGTGATGCGCCGCGGGCCCCGCCGGCAAAGCAAGTTCGTCCAAGGGCGGAAACCGGATCGCCTGACCCGGCTCGACGCGGTCACCAGACCGGGCCCGCTTGCCTTCGACGCGAATTCGCCCGGTACGCAGCAGCTTTTCCAGCTGGCCATGTCCGAGCGCCGGGTAGTGGCGTTTGAACCAGCGGTCGAGACGCAGCGATCCGTCTGCGCTGTCCACCGTCACGGTCTCATCTGTGTGCGTCATTTCGGTATTGCGGCTGCGCGGCGCAGCTTGTCCCAGTAATCGAGCCGCTTGCCGACCTCGCGCTCGAAGCCGCGCTCCCCGGGCCGGTAGAACTTGCGCCGAGCAACCCCGTCCGGGAAGTAGTTCTGGCCGGAAAAGCCTTCCTCGGTCGCGTGGTCATAGACATAGCCCTTGCCGTAGCCGAGATTGCGCATCAATCGGGTCGGCGCGTTGAGGATGTGCATCGGCGGCATCAGCGACCCGGTCTCGCGCGCCATCTTCTGCGCTTCGCCGAATGCCTGATAGGCGGCGTTGGATTTTGGCGCGGTCGCCAGATAGATCACGCATTGGGCGATCGCCAGTTCGCCTTCCGGAGAGCCGAGCCGGTCATAGGTGTCCCATGCCGCCGCCGCCTGCACGACGGCCTGCGGATCGGCAAGGCCGATATCCTCGACGGCCGCCCGCGTTAGGCGCCGCAGGATATAGATCGGGTCTTCGCCGCCGGCCAGGATGCGCGCGAGCCAATAGAGGGCCGCGTCGGTATCAGACCCGCGCAGCGATTTGTGCAACGCGCTGATCAGATTGTAGTGGCCCTCTTGCGCCTTGTCGTAAAGCGGCGCGCGCCGTTGTACGAGCTGTACGAGCTCGTTGGGCCCGATCAGGTTTTCGGGCGGCAGCCGCGCAATCTCCTCCACGAGATTGAACAGAAAGCGCCCATCGCCATCGGCCATTGCACGCAAAGCGGTTCGCGCTTCGCTGGTCAGCGGCAGCGGCCCGCCCAGATGCTTTTCGGCGCGCCGCAACAGGGTTTCCAGATCGTCGTCGTCGAGACGGCGCAGCACGAAGACCTGGGCGCGCGACAACAACGCGCCGATCAGCTCGAAGGACGGGTTCTCCGTCGTCGCGCCGATCAGGATTATCGTGCCGTCCTCGACAACCGGCAGGAAGGCGTCCTGCTGAGCGCGGTTGAAGCGGTGGATCTCGTCGACAAACAGCAACGTCCCTTGGCCCAGCCCGCGGCGCTTCCTCGCGGCGTCGAACACCTTGCGCAACTCTGCAACGCCGGAAAACACCGCCGACAACGGCTCGAAGACGAGATCGGTGCCCTGCGCCAACAACCGCGCGATCGTCGTCTTGCCGCAGCCCGGCGGGCCCCACAGCACCATAGAGGAAAGATGGCGGGCGGCTACCATACGGCCGATCGGCCCATCGGGCCCCAGCAAATGATCCTGACCGACGACTTCCGCGAGGCTCTTCGGGCGCAGCCTATCGGCCAGCGGCTGCGGCGCCTGGCTCTCGAACAGTGTGGTCATCGGCCAATATCCCCAACTCGGCGGGCGGCCGCATTGCCGAATACCCTGGCGAAGGTGCTTCGCAAGGCCTCGTCGACTTCTCGCATGGTCGCGGTGAGACCGAGTTGAGCGAGGGAGGTCACGCCGTGCTCGGCGATGCCGCACGGGACGATGCCGCGGTAATTGTCGAGGTCTGGGTCGATGTTGAGCGCGATGCCGTGATAGGTGACCCAGCGCCGCACCCGAACCCCGATCGCCGCAATCTTGGCTTCCTGGCCGTCGTGCGCGACCCAGATTCCGACACGTCCTTGGCGGCGCTCGCCGGTGACGCCGAGGCGTGCGAGCGAACGGATCAACCATTCCTCCAGGTGGTGGACGTAGCAATGAACATCCTCGTGGCGGCGGGCGAGGTCGAGCATGACATAGGCGACGCGCTGCCCGGGCCCGTGGTAGGTGTAGCGTCCGCCGCGGCCGGTGCGGTGAATAGGCAGCCGCTGCGGGTCGAGCAATTCCTCGTCGCGGGCGCTAGTGCCCGCGGTATAGAGCGGCGGATGTTCGAGGAGCCAGACAAGCTCGGGTGCGCTACCGGCGCGGATCGCAGCGACGCGGCTCTCCATCTCCTCGACGGCCGCCGGGTAATCGACCGGCGTCGCGCTCTTCCGCCACTCGATCGGGGCCCTCTCCGTGCCTATCTGAAGGTCCATCTGCCTTGATATAGGGGGCCGGATTTGCTAATCACCCCGGCCCCTGCCGTGCGGTCGTGGCGGAATTGGTAGACGCGCAGCGTTGAGGTCGCTGTGGGGGAAACTCCGTGGAAGTTCGAGTCTTCTCGACCGCACCAAATCTGTATCGCGACGTGTAGAAACAGTGCCAATTTCTGAAAGAGAAATTCTCCACCGTGAAATACAATGGCTGGGAGTATATTATGCTGAACTTTTAAGACTTGCGGCAGCTGAGCCTGACGAGGAAATAAAGCGCTTGTGGCGCCAGGTTAACAACCATACCGCCCTTCATACAAACTTATTGTTTGAC
>JBARIB010000201.1:0-2605 GCA_049799535.1 Allostellaceae bacterium
GGGAGCGCCTGTCGCAGTCGGTGCGTCATCGACGGGGTGATGCGCGGTAGCGCGTGACGGTCGGGGCGCCGATCCCGAGCATCGAAGGTCCAGCAACCTTCGGCTCGAGAAAGGAACCCCTGATGACCTCCGATCCCTCCCAACGGCCCGTCAGCCCACTGCGGGTGCGCATGATCGAAGACATGACCGTGCACGGCTTCAATGAGCGGACGCGCGGCCACTATGTGCGACACATGCGGGCATTTGCGGCCTTCCTCGGCCGGTCGCCCGACACGGCGACGGCGGAAGACTTGCGTCTCTTCCAACTGCACCAGACGCAGAGCGGCATGCAGCCGCCGAGCATCAATGGCGCGGTCTCGGCCCTGCGCTTCTTCTTCACGGTGACGCTCGACCGGCCGGATCTGGCGCGGCGGCTCACCGTCGTGCCGTACCCGCGGCGGATACCGGCAGTGCTCAGCGTCGACGAGGTGACGCTGCTGCTGCGGGCGGCAACAGCGCCGAAGTACAAGGCGGCGTTTGCCACCGCCTACGGCGCCGGGCTGCGCGCCTCGGAGGTTGTTGCGCTCAAGGTCAGCGACGTCGATTCCGCGCGCATGCTGCTGCGCGTCGAGCGCGGCAAGGGGGGCAAGGACCGCCACGCGATGCTGTCGCCACAACTGCTCGGACTGCTGCGCATTTGGTGGCGGGAGGGGCGGCGGCGCAGCCTGCTGCTGCCCGGAGGCTGGCTGTTTCCCGGCCGCAACCCGGTCGAGCCGCTCTCGGCCCGCCAGTTCTGCCGCGCCGTCCATGCCGCCGCCCAGGCCGCGGGGATCAAGAAGCGCGTGTCGCCACACACGCTGCGGCACAGCTTCGCCACCCATCTCCTCGAGCAAGATGTCGATATTCGCGTGATTCAGACACTTCTGGGCCATGCCAAACTAGACACGACGGCGCTCTACACCCGCGTCGCCAATACCACGATCCGGGCCGTAACCAGCCCACTCGACCGGCTCGCACCATTGATCGAGGGGAGACCGCGACCCGAGGCGTAGCCGGCCGGCGGTGCGCCGCCCGAGGCTGGAGGTCGCAGACGTCTTTCATCGCCATGGGGCCGACTGGCGCCGCGCCAACGCCGGACATGTGAGCCTCGGTCAGCTCCAGGTCATGTCGGCGATCGAGCAGTGCCGCTCGGCCGCTCTCGGCGGGCATGTCGAGCGCTGCGAGGATTGCGGCCACAGCCGCATCGCTTACAACTCCTGTCGCAATCGCCATTGCCCAAAGTGTCAGGGCGCGGCGGCGAAGGATTGGCTCGCGGCCCGCGAGGCCGATCTGCTGCCGGTCGGCTATTTCCACGTGGTCTTCACGCTGCCGGCCGAGATCGCCCCGATCGCCTACCAGAACAAGGCGGTGGTCTACGACCTGCTGTTCCGCACGGCGGCCGAAACGCTGCTCACGATCGCCGCCGATCCCAAGCACCTCGGCGCTCGCATCGGCGCCACCGCCGTGCTCCACAGCTGGGGCTCGGCAATGACCCACCACCCGCACGTCCATATGATCGTGCCGGGCGGTGGAATATCCCTCGACGGGACGCGCTGGGTGCACTGCAAGCTCGGCTTTCTCCTGCCGGTGCCGGTGCTTTCCCGACTGTTCCGGCGGCTCTTCCTGACGGCGCTCACCGACGCCTACGCGGCGGGCCGGCTCGCGTTCTTTGGCGAGATCGAGGACTTGCGTCGCCGCGAGGCCTTCGTTGCACATCTCGCACCGCTTAAACGAAAGAAATGGTTCGTCTACGCCAAGCCGCCCTTCTCCGGGCCGGAAGCAGTGCTCGCCTATCTTGCCCGCTACACCCATCGCGTCGCCATCTCGAACAGTCGGCTCATTGCTCTCGACGAGCGCGGCGTGACCTTCCGCTACAACGATTACCGCCGCAACGGGCAGGCGCGGTACCGCACAATGACGCTCAGCGCCGACGAGTTCATCAGGCGCTTCCTGCTCCACGTTCTACCAAAGGGCTTTCATCGCATCCGCCACTACGGGCTGCTCGCCAGCGCTGGCTGCAAAGCCAACATTGCGCGCGCCAAGGAGCTTATCGGCACCCCAATCCCGCAGGTCGAGCCGCCGGCAGCGCACCAAGCAGTCGGTCCGGACGCCACGACCGATCGTCGCCCGCCGTGCCCTTGCTGCGGCGGCCGCATGATTATTGTCGAGGTCTTTGCGCGCGGCGGCGCACCGCGCGGCCCGCCCGCCGACGCCGGCATCAGGACGTGATCCGATGACTTTCCTTCTCGTCCCCTCGCAGCATCCGTTCGCCAGAACATTCCGTTCCCGGCGTCGCGACCATTTTAGCCTGGTGCCTGCCAACGCTAACACGAGATCACGAACCAGTCCCCAATCAGCCCACCGAGGGCCGCAGCAGCGGCCAGTCCGCTGTCGTCAGCCCCCCTCAGCTCTCGGCGATCTTCGCAAAACCATCCCCGGCTACAGCCGCTCCGGCGCCAAATCCCCATAGAGGGCCAAGCTTTCACCGCCTTCCCGCGGGTTCGTTCATCGGAGGCTTTCGGACGCCGGCCTCTCACCCGGTTCGATCGCTCGTGCCCGGCCGGCATCCGAAACCCTACCCGATTCC
>JBARIB010000202.1:0-9755 GCA_049799535.1 Allostellaceae bacterium
CGGCCTTTGCCATCGACGAACAGCATGTCGAGCGGGATCAGCGTATTGCGCATCCACATCGTCGCCACGGTCGGTTGCTTATAGTCGAACAGCATCCCCGCATCCGGCGCCAAGCTTCTGCGGAACATGAGCCCTTGCTCCATTTGCGCCAGGGTCTCCGCGACCTCGACCTTGAAGCGATGGCGCCCCGTGGCGCTGACGATCGTCAGCTCGGATGTAGAAAATCGCTGCAGGCCGGCGGCGATCGATGGCCGGGAAAGGCCCGCGGCAAACGAAAAAACCATCGGAAAAAATGCGCGTCGCGATATCATTCGGATCTTGACCTGTCGTCGCGAGCTGAGCCCGTGGGGGATAGCCCTATCGGTAACATCACCTGCGGGCAACCGTTCAGCGCCTCTGCTCCTGCTTTAGCGCCGTCCGCCTTGTGCTAGGCCCCGGGCGTCGGTAGGTTCCCCCGCGCCGCCGATGCCCAATACGATTCAGACCGTCTTCGCCGTGACGGCCCTGCTGGGGGTGGTCAGTTTACTGCTGCCCCTCGCCGAACGGTTCTCGATCCCCTACGCCGTGCTCCTCGCGCTGATGGGCCTCGCCATCGGCGCCATCGCCAATTCCCCCGCCATGTACCAGCCGGGGAGCGTTGTCGGCGATGTCGTCAATTGGCTGCACGATTTTGGGTTGAGCGCCGAGTCACTGCTTTATGTATTCCTGCCGCCACTGTTGTTCGAAGCCGCCCTAAATGTCGATGTCCGCCAGCTCAGCGACGAGGTCGCGACCGTCCTCCTGCTTGCCGTCATCGGGGTGATCGTCTGCACATTCGTCGTCGGGTTCGCCTTATGGCCGATCGCCCCGGTTGGGATTCTGGCCTGCATAATACTTGGTGCGATCATCGCGACGACCGATCCAGTCGCCGTGGTTGCAATTTTTCACGACATTGGCGCGCCGCGCCGACTCTCGACACTGGTCCAGGGTGAAGCCCTGTTCAACGATGCTGCGGCGATCGCGATCTACTCGCTCGCAGTCGCCATGCTCGCCGGTAGCCGGCCGGCGCGCCCGCTCGACGGAATCATTACCTTCGTGCGCGAGTTCGGCGGCGGGCTCATCGCCGGGTATGTCGCTGGATGGACTGTCACGCTGTTCATTCCGATGTTACGCGCGAGTCGTTTGGCCGAAGCAACGCTAACCATTGGCTTTTCCTATGCGATCTTCATTGTCTGCGATCACTACCTCGGTGTTTCGGGTGTCGTAGCAGTTGCCGCAGCAGCGCTTGCAGTCAGTGCTTCCGGGCGCCGCCGATTGTCCCCGTCGAATTGGGAAAGCCTCGTGGTTACCTGGGAGCAACTCGCGTTCTGGGCCAGTTCGCTGATTTTTCTGTTTGCAGCGATGCGCACGCCTGAGCTTCTGGGGAAAGCCAGCTGGGGTGATTTGGGGCTCCTCGGCGCGCTAATCGCCGCGGCGCTTCTGGCACGTGCGCTGACCCTTTATGGGCTGATCCCGATGCTCAGCTATGCCGGCATCGCTAAGCCGATCGACCGCGACCACAAACTCATCATGTTGTGGGGAGGAATGCGCGGGGCGGTGTCTCTCGCGCTGGCGCTGGCGGCGACGGAGAATACGGCGCTGCCCCCTGAGGTTCGCCAGTTCGTCGGCATTTTGGCGACTGGTTTTGTCTTATTTACGCTACTGGTGACGGCGCCGACCCTGCGACCGCTGATGCGGCTTCTCAAGATCAGTAGCCTCCCGCCCGCGGAGGCTGCCGTTAATGAGTGGGTGGTCGGCTTGTCGCTCTCCGCGATCCCAGAGGAGATCGAAACGGTCGGGCGCCAGCATCAGATCTCACCGGAAATCGTTGCGGAAGTCGCCAAAGTTTACGACGCCCGTATCCGCGACCCGGCTGGGGTCGGTGCACAAGATGCAGAGCTCCCGATCGAGCTCAGGCAGCGAGCGGCATTATTCGTGTTGGTCGATCGCGAGCAGGAATTTTGCCTCGACTATTTTGAAAGCCGCACGGTTTCGCGGCGGGTCGCGGCCAGCCTTCTCGCTCACGCGGCGCGGCTGCGCGACGGGGTGCGCGACGGGGTCGAGGGGTATCAGAAGGCAGCAGGTCGCATTCAGGCTTTCAACTTGCCCTTACGCTTCTGCCTCGCGATCCATCATCGGATTGGTGTTGCCCGGCCATTGGCGCGATTGCTCGCCGACCGTTTCGAAGTGCAGCTGGCGGCCCGCTTCGTGCTGCAAAATCTCGTCGCGTTTAACCGAAACCAGATCGAGCGCGTGTTCGGTGCCGGCCCGATGGCGGCAATGGCGGAGCAACTCGAACGCCGCTTCAATGCGGTCGATCGCGCGATCGCGGCTCTGAACCTGCAATATCCGACTTATGCGCGCCAACTCGAAGTCCATTTTCTCGCCCGGATGGCTGCGCGGCTCGAGGAGGATCGCTATCGCCGGCTCCGCGCCGAATCCATCATCAATCAGGACATGTACGATGATCTGCAGCGCAAGCTGAAGCCGCGGCGACGCGCGGTGGAAGCTCGGCCCAAGCTCGATCTTGGCCTCAGACGCGAGGAACTGGTCTCCCGGGTCCCGATATTCGCGGCGCTCGACGCTAAGGCCTGCCGCTCGCTCGCGCGTCTGCTGCGGCCGCGGCTCGCCGTCCCCGACGAGGTCATCGTCCACAAGAGCGAGCGCGGCGACGCGATGTATTTCATCTCATCGGGAGCGGTCGAAGTACGCATTGCGCCCACCCCGGTTCGACTCGGCAGCGGCGATTTTTTCGGGGAAATTGCCCTGCTCGTCGCCGAGCGCCGTACTGCTGATGTCGTGGCTTTGGGTTATTGCAGGCTCCTGACCCTCTCGGCGCGAGACCTTCACCGTCTCTTTGGCACCGAACCGGCGCTGCGCGACCATATCCATGCCGTCGCTCTGGCACGCACCGCCGCCGCAGGAACCGGATGACCCGTAAGCTACATTCCGCAACGCTCGCCGCTCAGGCACTGGGCTTGACCGATCCTTCGACCGGCGCACTCGTGCTTCCGATCCATACTGCGACGACCTTTCTGCGCGATCCCGACAACCAATACCGCCGCGGGCGGAGCTATGGACGCGCCGACAACCCGACCTACGATCAGCCACAGGCGCTGCTCACGGCGCTCGAAGGCGGCGCTGCATCGCTGTTGTTCTCATCAGGCATGGCGGCGGCCGCCGCTGTCTTTCAATGCTTGCCGCGTTATGCGCATGTCCTGGCGCCGCAGGTCATGTACTGGGGACTGCACAGCTGGTTAAAGAATTTCGCCGAAAGCTGGGGGATAGAGGTTGAGTTTATCGACATGACCTCGCTCGACGCCTTGCGCGGTGCGGTCCGCACCCGCCACACGCGGCTGGTATGGATTGAGACACCGGCGAACCCGCTGTGGTCGGTGACGGATATCGCGGGCGCCGCCGAAATCGCCCATGCAGTCGGCGCGCTACTGGCCGTCGACAGCACCGCGGCAACCCCCGTGTTGACGCAGCCGCTAGCGCTGGGCGCCGATCTCGTCATGCATTCGGCGACCAAATATTTGAACGGCCATAGCGATGTCATAGCAGGGACTTTGACGGCCGCCCAGCAGGACGCGTTTTGGTCGCGGCTTTGCACCGCGCGCAGCAGCGGCGGCGCGATCCTCGGCAGCTTCGAGGCCTATCTTCTGTTGCGGGGCATGCGGACGCTGTTCCTTCGCGTCGAGCGGGCCTGCCGGTCAGCGCAGCGGATCGCCGAGGCGCTGTTGGATCATCCGAAAGTTCTGGAGGTGCTCTACCCGGGATTACCCGGACACCCCGGGCACGGCATAGCGGCGCGGCAGATGAAGGGCGGCTTTGGCGGCATGCTCAGTATAAGAGTACGGAGTGGCACCGAAGCCGCAGTCGCCGCCGCTGCGCGCGTCGAGGTCTGGAAACGCGCGACCTCCCTCGGCAGCGTCGAGAGCCTCATTGAGCACCGCGCATCCGTCGAGGGTCCCGATAGCCCGGCGCCTCCTGATATGCTGCGCCTCTCGGTTGGGAGCGAGGATCCGGACGATTTGATCGAGGATCTGAAAGCCGCACTGTTAGTCTAGCGGTTTCCAAAAACGGGCGATGAAGCCGCGCGGATCGACCTCCTCCGCCTCTCCCAGAATCTCGGAAGCGCCGCGCGAGCAACGCCATCTGTAGATGTTGCCCGATGGGATCGCAAAGCCCGGCACAAAGTCAGCATCCGGGTGATCGCGGCACCAAGCCGTGGCTCCGGCAGGATGGCGATCCACATTCGCCTTGCCGCAAGGCAGGTTCGCGCCATAGGTGCACAGCAGCACTTGTCCGCTGGCGCAGCGAAAGACCGTGCTGTGCCGCACTTGCTGGTCGGTCATTCTGAGGCCGAAGATCCGCTTTGCTGCCGGCACCAATGATTGCGGGACCGGTTGCAAGGTGTCGTCGACGCCCGTTGTCCGGCACAGCTGCGCCACATCGCCGCCTGCTTCGGCAGCAAGCGGCATGACCACGGCCAGGCAGAGCAAGGCGGGCGCTTGCACGATGACCCGGGCGAGCGCGACTATCCGGCAGCGGCCAAACACACGAGGCATATCCGAATTGACCGGGCTCGCGGCTTCGTCTTTTGATCTGGTTTGAACGAGCATATCACCTCGCGAGGGAGGAGCCCCATGGCCGGCGTGTTGGAAGGAAAGATCGCGGTCGTCACCGGTGCCGGCGGCGGCATCGGACGGGGAATCGCGATCGCGATGGCGCGTGCCGGTGCGCGGGTGGTCATCAACGATATCGGCGCCTCGCTCTCCGGCGAGGGCCGGTCGGCGACACCGGCCGAAGAAACCAAAGCGCTGATCGAAGCAGGCGGCGGCGTGGCCGCGATCAGCACCGATTCAGTTGCCGAGTGGAACTCGGCACAGAAGGTCGTGCAGACTGCGCTCGATCACTTCGGCGGGCTCGACATCGTTGTCAATAATGCCGGCGTTCTGCGCGACCAGATCTTCCACCGCATGACTGCGGAGGACTGGTTGACCGTGATTTCGGTTCACCTCAACGGCAGCTTCTTTGTCAGCCGTGCCGCCGCAGACCAATACCGCAAGCAGGAGAGCGGCGCGTTCGTCCACATCACCAGCACTTCCGGGCTGATCGGCAATATGGGCCAAGCCAACTACGCTTCGGCCAAGCTCGGAATCACCGCCCTGTCGAAAGCGATCGCGATCGATATGAAGCGCTTCAATGTGCGCTCGAACTGCCTGTCGCCTTGGGCGTGGAGCCGGATGACCCAGTCGATCCCGGCGCGGACCGAGGAAGAGCGGGCGCGCGTCGCCAAATTGCAGCAGATGACCCCGGACAAGAACGCACCGATGGCGGTCTTTCTCGCCTCTGATGCGGCGCGGGACGTCACCGGTCAGGTGTTCGGCACGCGCATGAACGAGATCTATCTGTTCAGCTCACCGCGGCCCATACGCAGCCTGCACCGAGCAGAGGGCTGGACCCCGGAAGCGATCGCCGAGCACGCGCTGCCGGCTCTGCAATCTTCGTTCGTGCCGCTCGACCGGTCGGGTGATGTTTTTTCCTGGGATCCGCTCTGAAAGGGGACGCCGATGCCGACAAAGTTGCCTCTGCTGCTCGCCACCGCGCTGTTGTATGCCGGTCCGGCGGTGGCCCAAGCCCCACCGCCCGCCACGCCGCCTCCGCTTCCGTATGGCGCCCCGATCGGCCTGAGTGACGCCAAAAAGGCCGCCGCCGCCGCGGTTGCCGAGGTTGCCAAGGTCGGGTCCGCGCCAGACGCGATCGCGATTGTCGATCCCGGGGGCTTTCTCGTCTATTTCGAGCGCATGGACAACACGCAGCTCGGCTCGGTCGAATTCGCCATCGACAAGGCCCGCTCCGCGGTCCTCTTCCGCCGTCCGAGCAAAACCTTTGAGGACATCCTGGCGGGTGGCCGCACCGCTATTCTGGCGCTCCGCGGTGCGGTTCCCGTCGAGGGCGGCGTGCCGATCGTCTCGGGCGGAAAGATCATCGGCGCAATAGGCGCTAGCGGCGGCACCGCTCAGCAGGACGGCCAGGTTGCAAAGGCGGGCGCCGACGAGTTTAGTAAATAGCGGGGCTGCTGCTACCCGCGAATTTAGGATTTTGGCAACCTAAAGATCTGGCCGGGATAGATCCGCTCGGGATCCCGAATCTGCGCAAGATTGGCCGAGTAGATGATCAGATATCGATTCCCGGCGCCGTAGGCACGGCGCGATATCTGCCAAAGGTTATTACCCGGCTGCACAGTGTACAACTGCCCGGGGGCGAGCTGAACGGCGCTCGCCTGCGCTAGCGGCACGGTGATGCGCTGCGCGACGCGGCCGCCCTCCGCGAGCTGATCGAGACGCAATTCGAGGTCACCACGGCCGGCCGGCCGGGCTGTTATCGCCGACCATACGCCCGAGGCGTCCGCGGTTGCGGTCGCGAGCGGCCGATCCGCGGCATAGATCTGAACCGTGGCGCCGGGCGCGCTCCGCCCGGTCAGCACGACCCGGTCCTGCCCGTCGTACTCCACCGATTCCAGAGACAGGGCTTGCTGCGCCGCCGCCGCGTCGGGGCGTTGGAGCACCTTTGCCCCGCCGTTACCGTCGCGGGGCAATAGCACTGCCAGGGCCGTTCCGGCTTGCCCGCCAGGCGCGGCAGGACCAATCGAGAGAGCTACCGTCTCATGGGACTTGACTGCCATGCCGCTCTGCGGATTTGACGCTTCAAGGGAAAGCAATCGATCGCCGGGGCCCATGGGCTGTTCTGGGACGAGCACCCATTCGCCGCGGCTATCAGCCGTGACCTCGCCAATCAGCTTGTCGCCATCACGAACGGTAACTTTGCTTCCTGGCTCGGCACGCCCGGCAATGACGGCGGTCCCAGTAGGACCAACTTTGACGATATCAAAGCTTGGCGGAACGGGTGCGGGCAGCTGCGGTTCCGCGCGTTGTCCAGCCGGCTCGTTCGCGGGCTCGGGGACCGCCCGCGACAACGCCGTCCGGGGGGTGCCGTTGCTGCCCGGAGCGGTGCCGCCGCGCGGCAGAATCAAAACAGCGGTGACGCCGGCCAATAAAATCGCACCAGCCAAGCCGACGAGAAGACGGTACCGCACCAATCCTCCCTAAAATTCTCGAATTGCCGTTCATCCGGACTCTATGCCCCGTTGGAGCAACTTGCAATCTTTAGTCCCCACCGCGACTTGATCGAGATGCGAAGAATTCGGCGCTTATGTGTCTACTGCGGCTCTTCCGGAGAGGTCGGTGAGCAGTATCGTAGCGCTGCGAGCGATCTTGGCGCCCGTCTCGCCGCAGCGGGAATAGGCGTGGTTTACGGCGGCGGTCGGGTCGGACTGATGGGTCTGCTCGCCGATGCCGCCCTCGCTGCCGGAGGGAAAGTAATCGGGATCATTCCTTCCCGCCTGCGCGACGCGGAATTGGCGCATCAGGGTGCGACCGAGCTGATCGTCGTCGACACGATGCACGAGCGCAAACGTTTGATGGCTGAAAAGGCGGATGCCTTCGCAATCCTGCCGGGCGGTATCGGCACGCTCGACGAGATGTTTGAGATCCTCAGCTGGAAACAGCTCGGACTTCACGACAAGCCGATTCTGCTCGCGGATATCGGCGGCTATTGGTCGCCATTACGCGCATTGCTCGAGCAGATCGTTGCCGAGGGGTTTGCGCGCCCCGATACGCGGCGGCTGCTGGAGGTCGTCCCGACGGTAGCAGCCTTGATGGCGGCGCTGGCGTTAGAGCCGCCGCCGACGCGAGATATGGATGCGGCACGCCTGTGATCGGAACCTGATCCGGTCCGACTAAGTATATCCACCGAACAAGGGATAACTCGGTGGATAACCGCGTTCGATGGTAGGCCAGTTGCCCAATTCAAACCACTCGAGCCGCTTTGCATAAAAGATAGGCAAAGCCGCTAAATCACTGAAATCGGTCGCGTAATGCTATCCCTCTCGTTTCAGCTTTGTTCCCACTGTAAATAATCGGTGAACAAGGCGTGCAATTTAAGTGACCCGCATGGAGGACCGCGACCCCATTGCGCGCTGTGAATAAGTCGAACCTATTTAGTCGGCCTCACCCCGGCACGAGAGAATCCGGGGCTCCCGCCGGCTTGCCTCACTCCGCAGCGCTCTTTATTTTCGGCGGATAGCGGACTCGGCCGGCGCGGGTCCCTCAGCCCTCAAGCGAGGATGACGCTAATGGCGAAAATCAAAGTGACCCAGCCCGTTGTCGAACTCGACGGCGACGAGATGGCGCGGATCATGTGGAGCTTTATCAAAAACAAGCTGATCCTCCCTTATCTCGATATTGAGCTGAAATATTACGACCTCAGTATCGAACATCGCGACGAGACCAACGACCAGGTCACTGTCGACGCGGCCGAGGCGATCAAGCGCTATGGCGTCGGTGTCAAATGTGCGGGCATCACTCCCGACGAAGCGCGGGTTGAGGAATTCCACCTTAAGCAGATGTGGAAATCGCCGAACGGCACCCTGCGCAACATCATCGGCGGGACAATCTTCCGTGAGCCCATCGTCTGCCGCAACGTGCCGCGCCTCGTCCCCAACTGGACGCGGCCGATCGTGATCGGCCGCCATGCCTACGCCGACCAGTATGCGGCGACCGATTTTGTAGTCCCCGGGGCTGGCAAGCTCACGATGACATTCACGCCGGCCGACGGCGGTGCGCCGGTCTCGCGCCAGGTCTTCGACTTCAAGGGCGGCGGGGTTGCGCTCGGCATGTACAACCTCGATGACTCTATCAGAGGGTTTGCCCGTTCGTGCTTCAATTACGCGCTGCAGCGCGGGTGGCCGCTCTACCTATCGACCAAGAACACGATCCTCAAAGCCTATGACGGGCGCTTCAAAGATATATTTCAGGAGGTCTATGAGAACGAATTCGCCGCCGCCTTTAAGGAGCGGAAACTGACTTACGAGCACCGCCTCATCGACGACATGGTGGCGCTCGCGCTCAAATGGAACGGCGGCTTTGTCTGGGCCTGCAAGAATTACGACGGCGATGTGCAGTCGGACACCTTAGCCCAAGGCTTCGGGTCGCTGGGATTGATGACGTCGGTGTTGCTGACGCCGGACGGCAAGACGGTCGAGACGGAGGCCGCACATGGCACGGTCACCCGGCATTATCGCCAACACCAGCTGGGCAAAGAAACCTCGACGAACCCGATCGCTTCGATCTTTGCCTGGACCCGGGGCCTGCGTTACCGCGGCACTTTCGACAACACCCCCGATGTCGTTCGCTTCGCCGAAACCCTCGAACGGGTCTGTATCGATACGGTTGAAGGCGGGGAGATGACACGGGATCTGGCGATTTTGATCTCGCCCGATCATCCGTGGCTGACGACCAATCAGTTCCTCGACAAGCTCGACGCAAACCTAAAAGAAGCGATGGCATGAGCCTTCCAGAGTTCTGCCTCGCCGGTGGACCGAAACAAAGGGGAGACCGCGATGCGGCTGAGCATTCTTGACGACTACCAGGGCGTCGCGCTCAACATGGCGGATTGGTCGGCGCTCCGGGGCCGCGTCGATATCGTCGTCGAGCGCAAGCCCTTCGCGAGCGAGGATGAAGCTGTGCGCGCCCTCGCCGACTCGGAGATCATTGCGGCGATGCGCGAACGCACGCCCTTCCCGCGCAGCCTGGTCGAGCGGCTGCCAAAGTTGAAGCTTCTCAACACCACGGGAATGCGCAACGCCTCCTTCGACTTGGCGGCGTTGCGCG
>JBARIB010000203.1:0-1889 GCA_049799535.1 Allostellaceae bacterium
GGCGGCCATCGTGCCAGACATCACCTTGAGCCGCGACCTCCAGCCGAGGGACAAGCTCGCCGCTGGGATGCGAGCGTAGGGCATCGGAAGACCGCGACCGCCGGCAGTTCGGACCACCTAGTGGAGATTGGCCCGCAGGCTACCGCCGCGGTGGGTCAAGTCCCCCCGCGGCGCGCGCGATATGCGAGGCGGACCAGATCCGATAGAGAGGCGGCGGCCATCTTCTTCATGACGTTCGCGCGGTGGGTTTCGACGGTGCGCTGGGCGATGCCGAGCCGGGCCGCGATCTCCTTGTTGGCGTGGCCGGCGACGACATAGTCCATCACATCGCGCTCCCGTCGCGTCAGACCCGCAACCCGCATTGCCGCTGCTGCCCGCCGCGCCGAACGCTCGGCGGAGCTTGCGCCGTGCCGCAGGGCGCGGTCGATCGACGCGAGCAGCTCGTGCGGACGGACCGGTTTTTCGATAAAATCCTCCGCGCCCGCGTTCATTGCCTGGACGGCCATCGGCACGTCGCCATGGCCGGTAATGACGATCGCTGGAAGGGCGCTGTCCGCTGGCGCAAGCCGGGCGAGCAGCTCGAAGCCGCTCATGCCGGGCAAGCGAACATCGACAACGAGGCATGCCTTTTCAGCGGCGTGATGGGCGGCGAGAAACGCTTCGCCGCTGGCGAAGGTCTCCACCAGGTAGCCGGCCGTGCTCAGCAACTCGCGCATCGAGTCGCGCACACCCTCATCGTCGTCGACGATGAACACCGTCGCCGGCGTTTCGGCATCGGCCAATTCGACAAGCGGTGCCGCAGCGATGAGCCGCTGAATGGCTTGCAACAGCTGCTCGGGCCTCACCGGTTTGGTAAGGGAGAGGCTGCCGGTCAGTTCGATATCGCGCAAGCTTGCGCTTCCAATGTCGCCGGTCAAGAAGATGATGGGAACCTGCGCCCCGAGTGCCGTGCGCACCGCGGCGGCGGTCTCGACGCCGTTCATGCCGCCCGGCAGGACATAATCAGAGACGATCAGATCAGGGCGAAACCCGTTGCCGGCGAGTAGCGCCAGCGCCTCAGGCGCGCTCGCCGCCGCCGCGGTGCGGTGGCCTTCCCGGGACAACACCAGTTGCAGCATTTCGGACAGCGGCGCATTGTCCTCAATGACGAGGATCGAGCTGCGGCGCCGCGGCCCGGCTTCCGCGCTGGGATGAGCGGGTACCCTCAGGGGCGCTTGCGGGGCCAGCGGTACTTCGATGGTGAAGACGGAACCCTTGTCAAGTTGCGAGCGCACGCTGACCGTGTGGGCGAGCAATTCGCCGAGCCGTCGCACTATCGCAAGGCCGAGGCCGAGGCTGCCCTCGGCTCCCTCACCGGAGGCTTGGTAATATTCGTCAAAGATCTTCGGGATTTCCGCTTCGGCGATACCGACGCCGGTGTCCCATACCTCGATGCGCAGCGTGTCGCCTCGGCGCCGGCACCCGAGCAGGATCGTACCTCTGATGGTATAGCGGACTGCGTTCGAGAGGAGATTGCGCAGCATCTGTTCCAAGAGGCGCTGATCGCTGCGCACCGCGAGCCCGCATCGAACCATGCGCCAGCCGAGGCTGCGCGCGGCGGCGTGGGGCGCGAACTCGCTGGCGAGCCGATCGAGCAGATCGTTGACCCGAAAATCGGCGGTTTGCGGGTGATGTTCCCGGTCTCGATCTTATTGATGTCGAGCAGCGTGTTGAGCATGCCAGCCATGCCGTCGAGCGACACCATCGCCCGGCCGAGCAGCTTCAGGGTCTTCTCATCCTTGGCCTCGGAGAGCAGCATGTCGTGCAGAAAGATCAGGGTTTGCAGCGGCTGCCGCAGATCGTGGCTGGCCGCGGCGAGAAAGCGGGATTTGGCGAGATTGGCCTGCTCC
>JBARIB010000204.1:0-18211 GCA_049799535.1 Allostellaceae bacterium
ATTCACTATCGAAACTCATGGAACACCGGTGCCGCGCTGGGCCGCAAGATCGGCGAGCAGGCGATCGCCCGCATGATGCGGCCCCAATCCTGATTCGAGGAGCCGGCGGATTTCATTGGTCATCAACTCTGAAGGGAGGCTTTGCCGTGGCTTCGGCGGGACCGAGGTCATCTGCAGCTAGGGAGGCGCCGCGAAACCGTTATGTGCAGCAAAAGGGGCGCCGACAAGGCGCCCCCTTTCGGGCTGTCTTGCGCGGGGTGGCTCAGGTCTCACGGCTGGAAAACCGCAGGTCGTGGCGCGGGCGCGGTAGTCGGTCTTGACGTTGACAAAGCTGACCATGCCCTCCTCGACCTTCTTCCACGCGCGCTGCAAGGCCGGGCGGATGCCCTCGGGCTCTTCGACATATTCGGCGTAGCAGCCAAGGGCCTCGGCCATCTTGTCGTAGCGCGTGTAGCCGAGGTCGCGACCGGGCTTGTTATGTTCCGGGTCGGCGGTCCAGCCGCCGTTGAGGCTGATTACGCAAAAGAGCGGCAATTTGTGCCGGACCGCAGTGTCGAGCTCCATCGCGTTCTGCCCGAAGGAGCCGTCGCCATGCAGGCAGATGACCTGTGCCGAGGGCTTGGCGGCCTTGGCGCCGACCGCGAACGGCAATCCCACCCCCATCGTGCCGAAGGGCCCCGAATTGAGCCGTTGGCGGGACAAAGGTCCAAGCGCAGCCCGGGTAGCTATTGCCACGGCTACGCTATAAGCGTATGACCTTCGATGGAATTCGAGTGGGACGAGGCAAAGCACGTCAGGACGCTGCGCGAACGCGGCATCGGTTTCGACGATGCCGCCCGAATTTTCGCCAGGCCGGTTCTGATCTGGCAAGATACCCGCCGCGATTACGGCGAGGATCGCTTCCGGGCGGTTGGCGAAACTGACGGCGACATTCTCCACCTTGCATTCACTTGGCGCGGTGACGTGATGCGGATCATCTCGGTCCGGCGAGCCAGTCAAAAGGAAGCACAGCTATGGCAATCACAAAAATGACGGGCGATGCGATCAAGGAGCGCCCCTCTCGGCGCAATCGCGCCAAGATCGAGGCCACTACCGAAGAGGACATCCGCCGCCAGATGATCGAAGACGGAGAAAACCCGGACGAAGAGGTGTCCGAAAGAGACTTCATTTCCCCTTGGTATATCCGGAAGAGATTAGGAATGTCGCAGAGAGAGTTCGCCGATACGCTTGGTGTTCCGGTTGCGACTTTGCGGAATTGGGAGCAGAACCGGGTCGCGATGGAGCCCGCAACGATCGCGTTGATGCGCATTCTGGCGAGGGAACCCGAAGCCGCGCTTCGTGCGCTTCGCCGCCGCGTTGCGTAGTCGTGCTTGGTGAAGAATTACAAAGCTGATGGCCGCAAGCCGGCGTCCGATGCGAACTGGCCCGGCTGGCTCCATAGTGCCTCCAGACGGTATGTCCAACCCTTATCAGCCGCTTTTTAGCTGCGGATCAGGCCCGGCCGCTGGCGATCAGCATCTCGACACCCATACGCAACCGGCCGCCAGATTCGAATTCCGCAAGTTTCGTTCTTACTTCCTGGCGGACGGCACGTCGCGCCGCATCTGGCAGCGTTAGGTATATCTGCGGGATAGAGCCGATGCCCGCCTCGATCGGCTCCCAATACTCATCGAAGCTATCAAAACCCCCCTGCCGCGTTTGTCGTTCGACCCGGACCTCGTGAAATCCAGCACTGATCATCAAACTTTCCAGCCGGGACGGGTCGGCAAGCGAGAAGGACAGTTGCACGATCGGCTGCTGCTCCGGCAAAAGGCGGCCCAGCACATCGGCAAGAACGCCCCACATCGGGGCGCGATCGGGGGTGGAGATGACGCATATCCCGGCCCGGCCCCCACGGCGTAACACCCGTCGGAATTCCTTCAACCCAAGACCGGGGTTTGGAAAGAATTGCAACCCAAGCTGACACACCACGGCATCAAACGTGCCATCCACGAATGGCAACGCTTGCCCGTCCGCAGCTACCGGCAAATAGCCCTGCTCCTTTAAGCGGCTGCGTGCGCTCTCAAGCATAGCCGGGGCAATGTCCGCGCCGATTAGGCGTCCCGACGCGCCGATAACTGGCATTATGGCAACCGCAGCTTCCCCCGTCCCAGTGGCTGCATCAAGCACTTGGTGGCCCGGTTGAAGATCAGCCGCATCGAGCACCAGTGGCACGAACAGCCGGGACCACCGGCCGGTAAACTGGTCATACGCTGACGTATCGACGGGCCGTCCTGGCCTGACGTGAAAGCCCGGCGCAAGCTTTGTGATCATCGCGATATCTTCCGCTTTCGCGTCATCGTGCGGGTACACCTCAGTACAGACCGGGGAACGGACTCGCCCGTGCTGTCGACTCGACGCAGACAGGGTGTCGCGTTCGCGGGGTGATCATACGCCAACCGGCTGCGGGCGCGCATTATGCAAAAAGGGGCGCCGGGAGGCGCCCCTTTCGTGACATGCGGGAGGCCGGTCAGGTTTCGCGGCTGGAAAAACGTACCGTCGTCGCGCGGGCGCGGTAGTCGGTCTTGACGTTGACAAAGCCGACCATGCCCTCTTCTACCTTCCTCCACGCGCGCTGCAAGGCCGGGCGGATGCCCTCGGGCTCTTCGACATATTCGGCGTAGCAGCCAAGGGCCTCGGCCATCTTGTCGTAGCGCGTGTAGCCGAGGTCGCGGCCGGGCTTGTTGCGTTCGGGGTCGGCGGTCCAGCCGCCGTTGAGGCTGATGACGCACAAGAGCGGCAATTTGTGCCGGACAGCAGTGTCGAGCTCCATCGCGTTCTGCCCGAAGGAGCCGTCGCCGTGCAGGCAGATGACCTGCGCATCGGGCTTGGCGGCCTTGGCGCCGACCGCGAACGGCAGCCCCACGCCCATCGTGCCGAAGGGCCCGGAATTGAGCCGGTGGCCGGGGACAAAGGTCGGGATCGACTGGCGGCCGAAATTCAAGATCTCCTGCCCGTCGACCGAGAGGATCGCCTCGCGCTGCATGAAGTTCTTGATCTCCTCGCACAGCCGCAGCGGATGGATGTCGCCGTCGGTCGGGTAGTTGCCGCCGGCGCGCATGCGCTTCTGAGCCTCGCCGTCGGCGAGCTTCTGGCGCCAAGGCTGGAAGCGGTCGGCTGTCTTCGCATCGACCGCCTCGCACAATTGCTGCAAGACCGACTTGCAGTCGCCGACGACCGGGATGTCGATGTTGCGCGCCGAGAGGCCCATCTCCTCGGGGTCGATGTCGATGCGCGCGACCGTCGCATCGGCGCTGAACCGCGGTGGCAAGGCATGGCCGATCACGTAGTTCGTGCGCGTGCCGAGGATGATGATGAGATCGGCCTCGCGGAACGCGTCATTGCGCATCGTCAGGTAGGAATAGGGGTGGTCGTCGGGAACAACGCCGCGCCCCTGCGGGGTTGTGTAGAACGGGATCCCGGCCTTCTCGACAAACGCCTTCATCTCATCCCAGGCGTGCGACCACAACACGCCGCTGCCCGACACGATAATCGGCTGCCGTGCCTTGTTGATCGCGTCGACGAGCGCGTTCAACGCCTTTGGTTCGGCGTAAGGGCGCGCCTTGATGATCGAACGGCCCATGTAGCTCCAATCGACCTGCGCCTCGTCGACCGTCATGTAAAGCACGTCGCCCGGGAAATCGAGATAGACCGGCCCGGGCTTACCGTTCAGTGCCTTTTGGAACGCAAAGTTGATCTGCTGCGGCAGGCGCTTCAGGTTGTGGACGCGATCGGCGTATTTGACGCAGCCCTCGAGCGCCTTGACCTGGTCGATCTCCTGGAACACCTGGCGGCCGAACTGGCTGATCGGGCTCGAGCCGCCGAGCGCCACGACCGGGCAGCAGTCGATCAGCGCATTGGCGAGCCCGGTGCTGAAATTCAATGTCGCCGGGCCGCTCGCCGCCATGCACACGCCTGGGCCCTGCGTCACCCGCGAATAGCCTTGCGCCATGTAGGCGGCACCTTGCTCGTGGCGTGTGTCGATCAGGCGGATGCCTTCGTTGATGCACGCCGTCTCGGCGTCGAGCATCGGGCCGCCCATGATGAAGAAGATGTCCCCGACGCCCTGCGCCTTCAGGCACCGGGCGAGGATTTCGTTACCCGTTAATTTCGCCATCTCGGTATCTCCTCTCTCGTCGTTCCCCGTTCGCCATTTCCGCCACAGCGCGCGACAGCAGGAAGCCCGCCGTTACTCCCCGCTTTCGCGGGTGAACAGGAAGCAGACGGCGTAGCGCTTGGCCGGCTCAGATCGCGTCGAGCTGCCAGGCCACGTCGTTGGCAATCCCCCAGAGATACCCGATATCGGTTTGACCGACGAGTACGTAAGCGCGGCCCTGATGGCGCCAATAGAGCAGGTTAACATCTTGCCGGCGGGCTAAGGTGGGTGAGATGTCGGGTTCTTTTGAAGACCCGATGATCAAGGTCAACGGCCCGATCGCCTTGTTGTCTGTCGTGTAGACGAGTTGCGCGGCCGGACGGCCCTCGGCGACGACAACCCGGGCGCCCCGGAAGGTCAGCCCCCAGGGCTTCAGGTCGGGCAAGCGCACTCCCTGGGGCACACTTTGGCTGATCTTTTGCAACGCCTCGCGCGGGTCGCCGGTGGCTGGCACATCGATCAGCACACCGTCGCCGGCGCTGGCGAGAAGCTTGAAAGACGCGGCGGCGTTGTCGAGCCACAGATTGTCGACGGCGGCCATCTCGGCCGCGTGCTGCTTGGTTCCTGGACCTTCCGGCATCCACTTTTCGACGCTCAGGTAAGTAATTGCGGCACCGAGAAGCAGACCGAACAGCGAGGCGGCCAGCGGCAACCCCAGCCACCAAGATCGTGCAGGCGCACCGCGCCTGGCGGCACGGGCCCGAAACGGCAATACCTCTGCGCTCAGCTTCGGGGAGAGCGTCTCTCCGCGGGCCGCCGCGATCAGCTGCTCGGGTACCGGCTCGTGCACAACCTCGTTAAAGGCGAGGCGGACGAGGTTTGCCGATTCCGCCAGCGCTGAAAGTCTGTCGCGTGCCGCCGGGTCGCGATCGAGCCACGCTTCGATCTCGCGCCGCTCCGCCGCCTCGACCTCGCCGTCGAGATAGGCGATGAGACGGTCATCACTGCGCTTCGGCATCCCGGGTACTCCTGCGCATCCCGGCGCCCGCCTGCAGCTCCAGCTGCAGTGCGATGCGGGCGCGCGCGAGACGGCTCATGATGGTTCCAATCGGCACACCCGCAACTTCGGCAGCCTCCTTGTAGCTGAGTCCATCGACGGTCACGAGCAGCAGCGCCGCGCGCTGGTCAGGCGGCAGCCGCTCGACCGCTTTACGAACCTCACCGAGAGCAAGGCGTGCTTCGACGCGCCGCACCGGCTCATCCGAGCCCAGCCGCTCCTCGACGATCTCGCCGCTCTCTTTGCGTACGTTTCGCGCGCGAAGCTGATCGATCCAGATCGTTTGCACGATGCGAAACATCCAACTGTCGAACCGCGTACCCTCCTGAAACTGGTGCTGGCGCGCGAGGGCGCGTTCGCATGCTGCCTGAACGAGATCGTCGGCCTCGACAGCGGACCCTGTGAGCCCGCGGGCAAACCGGCGCAACCTCGGCAAGACGGCAACCAGCTGATCGCTGAAGCCGGTGCTCACCGGGTCGCTGCCGGATACCAGATATACCGGCGATCCTGCCAATTTCTGACTACCCGACAACGGACCTCCCGCATGTTTATTCCTCGCACCGCCCTGGGTGATAGGCAGTCGATCGGCAGGCTTTCCCCCGGGCGGGGTCTTCGCATGGGTCGGTGGAATTCACGGCCCATCGGGACCTAGGCTAGCACGAGATTGAATTGCCGCGGAAGCGGCGACCGGAGGTCCGCCGTATCGATCCCGAGGGCCGGGTTAACCCTTCACAAACGACGGGTCACACGGCATTGTGCACCGCGTTCGGGGCTGCGTTCGGGGATAAGACGGTTCAAATGAAGATTGCCGTCGTAAAGGAGAGGCGGGCGTATGAGCGTCGCGTCGCGTCGTCGCCGGATAGTGTCAGGCGAATGGTCGGTATGGGCCTCGACGTCATCGTGGAAAGCGGCGCGGGGGAGGGCGCTCACTTCAGCGATTCTGGCTTTGCCGCGGCCGGAGCCTCGATCGCCGCCGACGCCGCCACGGCATTGGCCGATGCGGATGTCGCTCTAAAAGTTCAGCGGCCATTGATCGCCGACGAGGGGGCGATCGACGAATTGCATAACCTGAAACGCGGCGCTGTGCTGATCGGGCTGTTGCAGCCCGCTGAGAACCCGGCCGACATCGAGGCTTATGCGGGGGCGGGGATCGCCGCTTTCGCGATGGAGCTGGTGCCGCGTATCACCCGCGCGCAATCGATGGATGTTCTCTCCTCGCAGGCCAACCTTGCGGGGTATAAGGCCGTGATCGACGCCGCGGCCGAATTTGATCGCGCCTTCCCGATGATGATGACCGCGGCCGGGACCGTCAAAGCGGCGCGGGTATTGGTGATGGGCGCGGGAGTTGCCGGGCTCCAGGCGATCGCCACCGCCAGGCGCCTCGGCGCGATCGTGTCCGCGACCGATGTGCGGGCCGCCGCGAAGGAGCAGGTCGAGAGCCTGGGCGCGACGTTCATCACGGTCGACGAGGAGGCGGCGCGCTCCGCAGAAACCGCCGGCGGCTATGCCCGCGAAATGGGCGAGGATTACCAGCGGCGCCAGCGCGCGCACATCACCGAGGCGCTGCGGCGGACCGATATCGTCATTTGCACCGCGCTGATCCCCGGGCGCAGAGCACCGGTTCTGCTGACGAATGCGATGGTCGCGGAATTGGCTTCGGGATCGGTGATCGTCGACCTCGCGATCGAGGCCGGCGGCAATGTCGAGGGCAGCCGGGCCGAAGAGGTCGTCACGACTCCGAACGGGGTCAAGATCATCGCGCCGGCCAACATGCCCTCCCGCATCACCACCGATGCAAGCCAGCTCTATGCCCGCAATCTGTTGGCATTCCTCGCTCTGCTGGTCGACAAGGACAAGCAGCTCAAAATCGACACTACAGATGAGATTATCAAGGCGACCTTGCTCACCGAGAACGGTGCGGTCGTAAACCCGCTCTTCGCCCCGCCGGCCCCAGCGGAAGCGACAGCCTCGAACTGACGGAGAGACGCGATGGCGGAACCCGCCTCTCTGGCCGACCGCGCCGGCGAGCTTGCCGGCCAGGCCGGCGCGCTCGCGCGCAATCTCGACCTATTGACGCACCAGCTGACGACGGTGCAGACCGCCCCGGCTGTCGTCGGCGGCTCGTCCTTCGTCTTTGAGCTGACGGTTTTCGTGCTGGCGGTGTTTGTTGGCTATTACGTTGTGTGGCGGGTTACCCCGGCATTGCATTCGCCGCTGATGAGCGTCACCAACGCGATCTCGAGCGTCATCATCGTCGGGGCGCTGATCGCGGCTGGCCCGCTCGGCGTCAGCTTTGCCAAGATCATGGGCTTCGTCGCGGTCACCCTCGCTGCCGTCAATATCTTCGGGGGTTTCATTGTTACCCAGCGCATGCTGCAGATGTTCCAGAAAAAGCGATAACGGGGGCCCGCGATGAGCGAGAACCTGTCGGCCTTCTTCTATCTGATCGCCTCGGTTTGCTTCATTTTGGCGCTGCGCGGCCTGTCCTCGCCCGAGACGGCGCGGATCGGCAACGTCTACGGCATCGCCGGGATGATTATTGCGGTGGTCACGACGTTGCTGACCCCGCACGTTGTCAGCTTCTGGCTAATCATTCTCGGCATCCTGATCGGCGGAGCGATCGGCACCTTCATCGCTCTGCGCATTCAGATGACAGCGCTGCCGCAGCTGGTCGCGGCGTTCCACAGCCTGGTCGGCCTCGCCGCGGTCTGCGTTGCCGCCGCAGCCTTCACCTATCCCGAATTGTACGGCATCGGAATGCGCGGCGCGATCCACGGCAGCAGCCTGGTCGAGATGTCGCTCGGCATGGCGATCGGCGCGATTACCTTCACCGGCTCGGTCGTCGCCTTCGCCAAATTGCAGGGGCTTGTCACTGGCCGGCCCCTGGTCTTCCCCGGCCAGCATCTGGTCAACGCCGCGCTCGGTGTTCTGCTGATCCTGCTGATCGCGCTCTTCGTCTCGACCGAAGCGGCCGCCGCCTTCTGGCTGATCCTGCTGGTGTCGCTGGCGCTGGGTTTCCTGCTGATCGTGCCGATCGGCGGTGCCGATATGCCGGTCGTGATCTCGATGCTGAACTCCTACTCCGGGTGGGCAGCCGCCGGCATCGGCTTCACGTTGTCGAACAGCCTCTTGATCGTCACCGGGGCGCTCGTCGGCTCGTCTGGCGCGATCCTCAGCTACATCATGTGCCGCGGGATGAACCGCTCTATCTTCAATGTGGTCCTGGGCGGCTTCGGCACCGAGGGCGGAGCATTGGCACCGGGTGCGGGGACGGGTGACCGCCTGGTCCGCTCGGGCAGCGCCGAAGACGCCGCCTTTATCATGAAAAACGCCAGTTCGGTCATTGTCGTGCCAGGTTACGGAATGGCGGTGGCGCAGGCGCAGCACGCGCTGCGCGAGATGGTCGATCTCTTGAAGAAAGACGGGGTCCGTGTGCGCTACGCGATTCACCCCGTCGCCGGCCGCATGCCCGGCCACATGAACGTGCTCTTGGCCGAGGCCAACGTTCCCTATGACGAGGTCTTCGAGCTCGAGGAGATCAACCGCGATTTCGCGTCGACCGATGTCGCTTTTGTGATCGGCGCCAACGACATCACCAACCCGGCTGCCAAGACCGACCCCTCCTCGCCGATCTACGGCATGCCGATCCTCGATGTCGAGCACGCCAAGACCGTCCTCTTCGTCAAGCGCTCGCTGGCCTCGGGCTACGCCGGCGTCGAGAACGAGCTGTTCTACCGCGACAACACGATGATGCTGTTCGGCGACGCCAAGAAAATGTGCGAGGAAATCGTCAAGGCACTCGAATAAGCCCGGGCAAATAACGACACTCGATCTGCTTTTTCCTTGACAGGTATAGCAACATTTGCGGTAAGGCACTGGAGTGAGAGGCGGCGATCCGATATTGCACTACAATGCTAATCGTGCCGGTGTCGGAACATGATCACCCTTGACGTTCTCGAGGGGGATCGCGGAATTCATCATGCATTCTTTACCCGCCGGGGCGGCGTCAGCGCGGGGCTGTATGAATCCCTCAACTGCGGATTTGGTTCGGGAGATGCGGCCGAAAATGTTGCGCGGAACCGGACGATCGCGATGGAGCAGCTGGGCCTATCAGCCGATCGGCTGGTGACGTGCTATCAGATTCACAGCACCTCAGTCATCACTGTGGAGGAGCCTTGGGCAAGAGAAGAAGCCCCGCGGGCCGACGGCCTCGTCACTGTTGTCCCCGGCATTGCGCTCGGCGTGCTCACCGCCGATTGCGCCCCGATCCTGTTGCAGGATCCGGTCGCCAGGGTCATCGGCGCGGCGCATGGCGGCTGGCGCGGTGCGCTCGGCGGCATCGTCGAGGCGGCCCTCGATCGCATGGAGGCGCTGGGCGCGCAGCGTGATCGAATCCGGGCGGGGATCGGTCCCTGTATCGCCGGGGACTCCTACGAGGTTGGGCCGGAATTCCGGAGCCAGTTTCTGATAGAGGACCCGGCGAGCGCCGCCTTCTTCGCACCGGCGATGCGCGCCAATCATTTCATGTTCGATCTGCCAGGCCATATTGAGCATCGGCTTGTGAGCGCCGGAATTCGAGTCGTGCAACGAGCCTTCCATGACACCGTCGGCGAGGATGGGGATTTCTTCAGCTATCGGCGCGCCTGTTTGCGCGGCGAACGGGCTTACGGCCGCGGTTTGTCGGCGATCGCGCTTGCAGATTAGAGATGCGCTCCGCGCCGGGCGAAGATCTCGATCTCTTTCGGTGAGCGACTGACCGAATTCACCATACCGCGCTCAAATGTTCCCGTTCGGCTCGCCCGCGGCGGAGCCGTAGCCGCGTTGCTGTTGGCAGCCTGCCAGCCACTGCCGCATCCGTTCGCCGATGACGTTCCGCGGCGGGGATCGCCGCTATTGGCGCTGCGCGACAGCACCAGCGTCACGATCGCTCCTATCGAAGGCGCACCGCGGGCAACAGCCGAGAAGCTCGGGGCAGCAATGGCGAGCGCATTGCAGGAGCGCGAAATCGCGGCCAGCGACAAGACTGCGAGCATCGATAGTTACGAGCTTAGAGGCAGAATACAGGAAGCCGCGCCGACGAACGGCAAGGCGGCGCTGATCGCGCTCTGGGAACTGCGCGATTCGTCCGGCCGGCCGCTCGGCGAGCGTGCCGAGCGGCTCGAGGCATCGGCTGCCGATTGGGAAGAAGGAAATGGCGATGCTATTGGCCGGCTGGCCGCGGCGAGCGCAGCGCAGCTCGTGGCATTGCTGCAGGACGATGCACCGACCGAGACGGAGATCGGCGGACGCACACGGCTCCGTATCGGTAATGTTACTGGGGCTCCTGGAGACGGAGGCGATGCGCTGGCGCGTGCCGTCACCGAGCTTCTGAAAAAACAGGATCTGGCGATTGTCACTGATCCGCAGGCAAAGACCGATCTTGTGCTGGAGGCGGATGTGACCGTCTCCCAACCGAAGGCGGGAAAGCAGGACGTCAAGATCACTTGGCATGTGCGCCGCCCGGATGTTGGCGAGATCGGTACCGTCGGACAGGAGAACGATGTACCGGCGGGGCTGCTGGACGGCGCCTGGGGCGACGTCGCCTATACCGTCGCGCTGGCGGCGCAGGACGGCATCATGGCATTAGTCGCGCGCGGCGCGCCGCAACAGAGCGGCCAGCCGTGAACCCCGCCGGTTGCTTTACCACTCGCGGCGCGTTAAATACGTGATGAATGAAGCCGCGGGGCGAGCCCGCTGGCACGGGCGCTCGCTGTACAAGTATGAAGATCCTCGCCTGCAACGGCAATCGACCGCTCGCCGACGCCATATCGACCTATCTCGACCTGCCGCTGACCAAAGCCAGCGTCCGCCGGTTCTCCGATATGGAAGTATTTGTCGAGATCCACGAGAACGTGCGCGGCGAGGACGTCTTCGTGATCCAGCCCACTTCGTACCCGGCAAATGACAATTTGATGGAATTGCTGGTCGCTCTCGATGCGCTGAAGCGTAGCTCGGCCCGCCGGGTGACCGCGGTTGTCCCTTATTACGGCTATGCCAGGCAGGATCGGAAGACAACGCCGCGCACGCCTATCTCGGCCAAGCTCGTCGCCAACATGATCACCGCGGCCGGTGCCGACCGCGTCCTGACCCTCGACCTGCACGCCGGGCAGATCCAGGGCTTCTTCGACATCCCGACCGACAATCTGTACGCCTCGCCGGTTCTGGTGAAGGACATCCAGGACCATCATTCGCGCAGAGATCTAGTCATTGTCTCGCCCGATGTCGGCGGCGTCGTGCGCGCCCGCGACATCGCCCGTCGGCTCGACGCGGATCTCGTTATTGTCGACAAGCGCCGCGAACGGGCGGGGATGTCCGAGGTCGTCAATATCATCGGGCACGTCTCCGGACGCCGCTGCATTCTAGTCGACGATATCGTCGACACCGCGGGGACGCTGTGCAACGCCGCAATGGCCTTGGTCGAAGCCGGAGCATCCAGCATTTTTGCGTATGTCACCCACGGCGTGCTGTCGGGCGATGCCGTACCGCAGGTCGTCGCCTCGCCGATCGAGACGCTGGTCATAACCGACAGCATCGTCGCGACTGAAGCCGTTCGCGCGGCGCCCAACATCCGGCAGCTGACGATTGCGCCATTGATCGCCGAGGCGATGCAGCGGATCAGCGAGGAACGATCAGTCTCGAGCCTTTTCGATTGAGCTGCGGGAAGGCCGCACCGCGCTAAGCCGGTGGGGTGCGCCGGGCGCTGGCATCGCTCTCATCTAGGCCCATCTAAAAACCGGTTATGCCGCCCGTATTGAGGAGCCACGACTTATGCCCGAGATCACCACACTGAACGCGGAGCCGCGCACCCGCGCCGGCAAGGGCGCCGCCCGGGGCACGCGGCGCGCAGGGCGAATCCCCGGAATCATCTACGGCGACAATAAGGAGCCGGTATTGATCAGCTTGGAGCTGCGTGAATTGTCGCACGCGCTCGCCAGCCGAAGCTTCCTCGCAGCGCTGGTGGATGTAACAGTCGGCGGCGTCGTGCACCGCACCTTGCCGCGCGATGTGCAATACCACCCGGCAAGCGATGCGCCGATGCACGTCGATTTCATGAGGGTCGGCGGTCACACCCGGGTCACCGTGACCGTGCCGGTGGTCTTCATCAACCCCGAGATGTCGCCCGGCATTCGACGCGGCGGCATCCTCAACATCGTTCGCCACGGGATCGAGCTGAACTGCCCGGTGGACAATATCCCCGATCAGTTGGTGGTCGAGCTAGACGGACTCGAGATCGGCGACAGCATTCACATCAGCCGCGTAATCATCCCGGAAGGCTGCCGCCCTACCATTTCCGAGCGCGATTTCACGATCGCCAGCATCGCGGCCTCATCGGCCGTGCGCGAAGAGGCAGCGGCTGCGGCGACCGCGGCACCGGCTCCCGAGCAGCCCGCCGCAATCTGACGACGGCCGACGCTGCCTGGGATTGGTTGGGTACGTGCGGCTATTGGTTGGTCTGGGCAACCCCGGCGCTCGATACGCCCGAAACCGGCACAATATCGGGTTCATGGCGATCGATGCGATAGCGCGTCGGCATGGCGCCGCGGCGTTTCGCAACCGCTTCAAGGGAGAAGTTGCGGACGCGATGATCGGTGGCGAGCGGGTGCTGTTGCTGAAGCCGCACACCTACATGAATGTCGCGGGAGAGTCGGTGGGCGATGCCGCGAGGTTTTTTAAGATCTTGCTTTCGGACATCATTGTCATACATGACGAGATCGATTTGCGTCCAGGCAAGCTCCGGGTCAAATGCGGCGGCGGAAGTGCCGGCCACAATGGCTTGCGCTCGATCGATGCTTTGCTGGGACCGGATTACTGGCGAGTGCGCATCGGGATCGGCCACCCCGGCGTGAAGGAACTGGTACAGCCCTACGTGCTGCAGAATTTTTCGGGCGAAGAGCTGACGGGCTGGGTTGAACCGATTCTCGGCGCTGTAGCAGAAACGATCCCGCTGCTCTTGTCGGACGCGCCCGACGCCTTCATGAGCGAGGTAGCGCGGCGCTTCGCGCCGCCGATTGACCATATAGCGGAAGGTTCCGCGTCGTCTTAGACCACGATTTCAAAACATGGGCTTTAAATGTGGCATCGTCGGCTTGCCAAATGTCGGCAAATCGACCCTTTTCAATGCGCTGACCGCTACCGTCGCGGCCGAAGCTGCGAATTACCCGTTCTGCACGATCGAACCCAACGTGGGATGCGTCGCAGTGCCCGACGAACGGCTGGAGATCGCCGCGCGCCTCGCCAAATCGCCAAAGATAGTGCCGACTCAGCTCGAGTTTGTCGACATTGCGGGGCTGGTCCGTGGCGCCGCCCTCGGCGAAGGGCTGGGTAACCAATTCCTCGGCCACATTCGCGAGGTCGACGCCATCGCTCATGTGCTGCGCTGCTTTTCAGACAGCGATGTCGTGCACGTCGAGGGCTCGCTCGATCCGATCCGCGATGCCGAGACCGTGGAGACCGAGCTAATGCTCGCCGATCTCGAAAGCCTCGAGCGGCGCACTGTGCAGATGGCTAAACGTGCGCGCGGTGGCGATAAGCCCACCAAGGCGCTGCTCGAGGTTGCTGAAATAGCGCTGGCGGCATTGCGTGAGGGCCGGCCAGCCCGCGATCTCCGGATGGGTTTCGACCGGCAGAGAGAATTGGACGCGCTGCAGCTTCTAAGCGCCAAGCCGGTGCTATACATCGCCAATGTCGACGAGGCGAGCGCCGGATCGGGCAACGCCGCCAGCAGCCGGGTTGCCGACTATGCCGATCAACGCGGAGCGCGGTGTGTAATTATTTCCGCGGCGATCGAGGCGGAACTGGCGCAGCTCGCTGACGCCGACGAGAAGCGAGAGTTTCTGGCAGCGCTCGGGTTCGACGAGCCCGGTCTGGCGCGCATCATTCGCGCTGGCTATGCCCTCCTCGATTTGATCACCTTTTTCACGGTCGGCCCGAAAGAAGCACACGCCTGGACGGTCGAGCAGGGCACGAAGGCGCCGCAGGCTGCGGGCCGCATCCATACGGACTTCGAGAAAGGCTTTATCCGGGCCGAGACCATCTCCTACGCGGATTTTGTCGCCTTTGGCGGCGAGCAAGGAGCAAAGGATGCCGGCCGGATGCGCCTCGAAGGCGCGGATTACACCCTCCGGGACGGCGACATCATGCATTTCAGGTTCAATCTGTAGGTAATTCGCCTCTCGGCTTTGCCGTTTCGACCGCCTCCGCAGGATCGTCAACAAAACGTCATTAATCCGTCATTAGCCGGCAACGATACGCGGGCGATACCCCCAGCCGTCTTTGAGACGGAGGGGACATTCATGCGAACTCGCTGCGTGCTAGCGGCCGCTGGACTATGCCTGTTGGCCGGGACGGCGGTTGCCGAAACAAGCCAACCTCTCGATTCCGGGCAGTCCCAAACCGCGACACCGATCCAACATCTCGTGGTCATCTTTCAAGAAAACGTATCCTTCGATCACTATTTCGCGACTTATCCGGTCGCGCTGAACTCGCCGGGTGAGCCCTATTTCCGGGCCAGCGATGACACCCCATCCGTGAACGGGCTGGGCACATTGGTCAACGGTCAGCTCGAGGGCGTCCTGCTGACGGATAATCCGAATGCCAATAACCCAGGGAACGGCACTGACGAGATTAATCCCTTCCGTCTCGATCGCTCGCAGGCCCCGACCTGCGATCAGGATCACAACTACGGACACGAACAGCAAGCCTTCGATCAGGGGCTGATGGGGTTTTTCCCGGCCAGCGTCGGCGTTGGGAGCTGCGCTGCGCCTTACGACTGGGGAAAAGGCAAAGGCCTGGTCCTGGGGTACTTCGACGGCAACACGGTAACGGCGCTGTGGAATTACGCCCAAAAGTTTGCAATGAGCGATAATTCCTTCGGGACGACATTCGGGCCTTCGACGCCGGGATTGCTCAACCTCGTAGCCGGGAACACCTATCCGGCAACGCCCAGCGCCGCCAGTACCAAGGTCGTGCCGAACAACGTTGGGCCGGGCACGCTCGTGGGCGACCTCGATCCGACAGGCGATATTTGCTCGACTGGCACGACGGTGCAGCTTGGCGGCACGAATATTGGTGATTTACTCAACGCGAAAGGCGTGAGTTGGGGCGCATTCATGGGCGGCTTTGATCTGACCGTCACCAATCCCAACGGAACTACGGATTGCAGCCGGTCTAGCCCAGCCAGCCCATCCAACAGCACGCCCTTTACTGCAGACTACATCCCCCATCATGCGTTCTTCCAGTACTACACATCAACAATAAACGCGAACCACACCCGGCCTAACGCAGCCGCCAACATTGGTACTTCGCATGACGGCGGAGCCAATCACCAGTACGACCTCCACGACTTCTTCGACGCCTTTACGGTGGGCAATATGCCGGCGGTCAGTTTCCTCAAAGCGATCGCTCCCGAAGACGGCCATGCCGGGTATTCCGATCCGCTTATGGAGCAACAGTTCCTGGTAAGGACCGTCAATGCAATCATGCGGTCTCCCTTCTGGAGGGACACGGCGATTATAATCCTGTACGATGATTCGGATGGCTGGTACGACCATCAGATGAGCCCGATCATCAATCCCTCTGCTGTTTCGGCGACAAACACGAACAACACTGATCAACTGAATGGGCCGGGCATTTGCGGACGCGGTACGCCCCTCGCGGACGCCAATGGGAACCCCATCCAAGGGGGTTGCGGCTATGGCCCACGTCAGCCCCTCTTCGTAATCTCACCTTTTGCCAAGCGTAATTTCGTCGATCACTCATTGACCGATCAGAGCTCGGTCCTGCGGTTCATCGAGGAGAATTGGGGCACCGGCATGATCGGGAGCGGATCTTTCGATCAGCTCGCGGGCTCCCTTTCGAACATGTTCGATTTCCAGCGCTTCGGGTCCCGCGAGCGCGAGTCTGGCGATAGTCGCCTGTTTCTCGACGAGAACACAGGCCAGCCTCGATAACGGTGGTCGCCGGAGGGGCGGTGCGTCGCTCGCCCCTCTGCCGAGCTCAGATGTAAACCCCACGCATCCCGCCCTCGGGATAGCGGGTTCCAGCCGCGGCGCCGATCGGAACCGCGCCTGAGATGCGGTCGATGTCGGCCGGGGTCAGCTGGACACGCAAGGCGCCGAGGTTCTCCTCGAGCCGTTCGATGCGCTTTGTGCCCGGGATCGGAATCACGTCCGGTCCCTGAGCCAACAGCCAGGCCAGGACCAGCTGCGCCGGGGTGCATCCCTTCTCCGTGGCGATCGCCTCGACCCGCTGCACGAGTTCGCGGTTCTTTGCAAAGTTCTCGGGCGCGAAGCGGGGATGGCGGCCGCGCGTGTCGCCCGGCGCCAAATTGGCGAAATCGGGAATATCGCCGGTCAACAGGCTGCGGCCGAGCGGCGCATAGGCGACAAAGGCCATTCCGAGGTCGCGGGTCAATTCGCGCGTCTCGGTCGCTTCCTCGCGATAAAGCAGTGAAAACTCGCTCTGCACGGCGGCGATCGGGTGCACAGCATGGGCTCGTCGGATGCGTTCCGGCCGCGCTTCACAGAGGCCGAGATATCTCACCTTGCCCTGCTCGACGAGCTTTGCCATTGCACCGACGGTCTCCTCGACCGGTACGGCAGGGTCGACGCGGTGCTGGTAGTAGAGGTCGATAACATCGACGCCAAGCCGTTTCAGGCTCGCCTCGCAGGCCTGAGCGATATAGGCCGGGCTGCCGTCGACGCCATTGGCGCCGCCCGGCCGGCGGGTCTGGCCGAACTTGGTCGCGATCACGACGCCAGTGCGCCGCCCCTTAAGCGCTCGGCCGAGCAATTCCTCGTTCTGGCCCCAGCCATACATGTCCGAGCTGTCGAAATGGTCTATACCGAGCTCGATCGCCCGATGGATCAGGCGGACTCCCGCTTCGTCGTCGCTGGTGCCATAGACCCCGGACAAGGACATACAGCCGAGCCCAATTGCCGAGACCTCGAGCCCTGTCTTGCCCAGCCTGCGCCGCTGTGTGACGACCGTGCCACTCATCGCTTTCTCCAACCGCTAAAGCTTTGTGAGATGCTCCTATAGAGGCGTATGATCGCCGCCGCAATCCAGCCGAGGGAGGAGAATATGGCGGGCACTCATGTTTATGCGGGGGCGGCGCGCTCGATGGGCGGGACCCTTGGCGGCATTTTCCGTCAGGAAGTCGGGGACAGCCGATGGGAGCATCTGACGACCGGCTTACCGGAGGGGGCGGAGGTCCACGCGATCACGGTCCATCCGCAAAATCCCGACGTCGTCTATATCGGCAGCACCAAGGGGGCCTATCGCAGCACCAATCGTGGCAACCGGTGGGAAAAACTCAGCCTGCCGGAAGACGCCGACATTTGGTCGATTTGCATCCACCCGACAAACCCGCGCATTCTCTATGCCGGCGCCACGCCACCCGCGGTTTATCGCAGTGATGACGGCGGCGACAGCTGGCGCAAGACCGCCGATCCGGGATTGCCGGACCGGGTGATCATGGGGTTTGCCTGCCGGGTCATGCGGCTCGATGTCGACCCCAATTCTCCCAACGATGTCTATGCGACTCTGGAAGCCAACGGTACGATGCGCAGCCGCAACGGCGGCGAGAGCTGGGAAGATTGCACGGCCGATCTGATCCGCTTCTGTGAAGACCCGAAATACCGCAGCCGTATCGGCAGCCAGACCGAGATCGAAGGCATGCTCGACGGCCATGCATTGGCAGTCAGCGCCGCGGCGCCGGGAGCCGTGTTTCTCGCCAACCGCATGGGCCTCTTCCGCAGCAACGATCGCGGCGAACACTGGCAGGACATGGAGATCAACCGGTTCTCGCCCCTGACCTACGGCCGCGACATCCGGGTCTCGCCGCACGATCCCAAGGTCATTTATGCGTGCCTCAGCCCGGGGGCGCGCAGCAGCGACGGTTCGATCTACCGCAGCGACGACGTCGGCCGGACCTGGAAGCGCTTTGACCACGACGTCAAGGCCGAGGCGACGATGATGGG
>JBARIB010000205.1:0-2379 GCA_049799535.1 Allostellaceae bacterium
TACGACACCCGCTTCAAGCTGATGCGCGAACGTATCCTGGCTATGAAGGCGCTGTGGACGCAGGAGGAGGCCGCTTTTCATGGCGAGTTTGTGAATTTTGATCCCGTCTGGTCGTGGCCCAAGCCGGCGCAGCGGCCGCACCCGCCGATCCTGTTGGGCGGTGAGAGCGACTATACTTTGCGGCGGATCGTTGATTATTGCGATGGCTGGATCCCGCGCCCGGTCGGCGATTTCATCCCGGAGGGCGCGCGCCAGCGTTTGCGGCGCATGGCCGAGGCAAAGGGGCGGGACCCAAGATCCCTATCGATCTCCGTGTTCCGCGCACCGGCCGACAAAGCGGCGCTCGGCAGATACCGCGAGGCCGGCATCGACGACGCGCTGCTCGAAATTCCCGATCTGAGCCGCGACGAGCTCTTGCAGATCCTCGACCGCTACGCGCCGCTGGTCGCATCATGATTCGGGAAGAGCTTGTGTTCGTCGCGATCTGCGACATCTCGGGCCTCGCACGCGGCAAGGGATTCCCGGCGCACGAGCTGCCGGCGCGCCTCACGAAAGGTGTCGGCTGGACCGGTAGCAATCTGATGATGTCGCCCTTTGGGCCGATCTGGGACACGCCGTTCGGCACGGCCGGCGATTTTATGATCGTGCCCGATCCATCGGTCGAGGTGCGCGTCGATTTTAACGACGGCTCGGCGATCGAGCGCTTTTTCCTCGGCGACATTTGCAACACCGACGGCAGCGCGTGGGAATGCTGCCCGCGTGATTTTCTACGCCGCGCCGTCAAACAGCTGGAGGAGGTGTCCGGCCTACGACTGGTCGCGGCGTTCGAACAGGAATTTTTTTACACCGGCATGCCGGACCGGCCGGGAGATGCTTACGCGCTCGGCGCCTTTCGCCGTCAGGGCAGCTTCGGCGAGAGCTTTATCGCCGCTTTGCGCGCCGCTGGCGTGGTCCCGGACACCTTTCTCGCCGAATACGGCCCACGCCAGTTCGAGGTCACGGTAATGCCGCAACCGGCGCTGACCGCTGCCGATCACGCGGTCATCACCCGCGAGATGGCGCGCGCCACCGCTCATCGGTTGGGCCATCGCGTGATCTTCTCACCCAAGCCCGACCCCGAACTGGTCGGCAACGGCGTGCACATCCATATGAGCCTTGTCGATGCGGCGGGAGCGCCGGCGACCCGGGCGGCGGGAGAGCCGATGGAGCTGAGCCGGCCGGCGCGCCATTTCTTTGCCGGCATCTTGCACCATATGCCGGCGATCTGCGCAATCACCGCGCCCTCACCGGTCTCCTACCTACGGCTCGTGCCCAACACCTGGGCGCCGACGATGATCGACCTGGTCCGCCAGGACCGCGGCGCCTGCCTGCGCATTTGCCCGACCTTCGCCGCTGCGACACCCGAGGAAACGGCTCGCCAATTCCATGTCGAGTTCCGCCCCACCGACGCCGCGGCAAGCCCCTATCTGGCGTTGGGCGCGGTCATGTTCGCCGGAGCCGACGGCCTCCGCCGCGAAATGCCATTGCCGTCGGGAACGCCCCCTGCCCTGCCCCGCTCGCTCCCCGAGGCGCTCGACCAGCTCGCCGCCAGCAAAACGGTCGCCGGCTGGTTCGGTCCGACCCATTTCGACGCTTATATGCGGTTCAAGCGGGTCGAAGCGGAAAAGGTGGCGGGCCTCTCCCCGGCCGAGCTTTGCGCCCGTTACGCCGAGGTTTATTGAAGACAATGACTGAGGCGGCGTTGCTCGACCCCGACGAGCCCAGCCCAGTAACGCTCGAGAACGAAGCCGGCAGCTCGGCCTTTTTCTTGACCTGCGACCATGCCGGTCGCGCCATTCCTCGCCGGCTCGGCAATCTCGGCCTGCCGGAGAACGAGCTCGGGCGCCATATCGCTTGGGACATCGGGGTTGGCGCCGTGGGGCGGCAGCTGTCGCGGCTGTTGGACGCAGCCGTCGTGCTGCAGACCTATTCTCGGCTGGTCATCGATTGCAATCGTGACCCGGCTGTGCCGAGCTCGATCCCCGAGATCAGCGAGACGACCGAAATCGCCGGCAATTGCGGGCTCAGCGAAGCCGAGCGGGCCGCCCGCCGAGACGCGATCTTTCGCCCCTACCACGACGCGGTGACAGCGGCGCTCGACCGCCGCGCGGCGGCGGGCCGCGCTACTGCCCTGGTCGCACTGCACAGCTTCACACCGGTCTTCAAGGGGATTGCTCGTCCTTGGCACGCCGCCGTGCTGTACAACCGCGACCCCCGTCTCGCGCAAGCTCTGTTCAAACTGCTGAGCGCCGAGCAAGGTCTCGTCGTCGGCGACAACGAGCCTTACCGAGTCACCGATGTGACCGATTACACGGTCCCGGTGCATGGCGAGCGCCGCGG
>JBARIB010000206.1:0-2820 GCA_049799535.1 Allostellaceae bacterium
TGCAGCGACCTCGCTGGGTCACGGTCGATCCTAGGCATCCGTGATCCGCGGGCCTTCGCCTGAAGATTCCCTCAGCCCTCGACGCCGGTCTCGGGTCGATCACCTTCTGGCGACGCTTCGTCGTGCCAACGACCATCCTTGTCTTCGTATGAAATGCCCGTCGCGTCTCCAGGAACGTACGCCTCCGCCGAGGACCGTCTTGCAAGGAACGATTTGTGTGTGAGGATCGACGCTGCGCCTAGTCTAGCGACGGGTCGTTAGACTGGTCACCTGCGGGAGGCGTTGTGGAGATAATTCTGGGCCAACCGCGGCGGCGGTGGAGTGAGGACGAGAAGCGAGCACTGGTGGCCGAGACCTTTGTCGATGGCCAAACGGTCCACGGCGTTGCGCGCCGGCATAACATCAGTCGAAGCATGCTATTTGGCTGGCGCAAACAATATTGCGAGACGGGTTTTGCAGCGTCTGCATCGACGCCCATAGGCTTTACGCCTGTGACGATCACGCGATCTGAGCCGGGCGAACCAGCGATACCGCCCGCGCCGCCGGTGGGCATGCCGTTGATCGAGCTGGAGTATGGGCGTGGCGTTCGCCTGCGTATTTCCGGCGCCGTCGATCCTGACCTGGCGGCGGCAGTGATGAAGGCCCTGCCGCGGCGATGATTCCCATTCCCTCTGGTGTGCGGGTATGGATCGCGACGGGCCATACCGATATGCGCCGTGGCATGAATGGCCTCGCCCTGCAGGTGCAACAGGCGCTGAAGCGCGATCCACACGGCGGCGATCTCTTTGTGTTTCGCGGGCGCCGGGGCAACCTCGTGAAGGTGCTTTGGCACGACAGTCTTGGCATGTCGCTTTACGCCAAGCGGTTGGAGCGCGGCAAGTTTATCTGGCCCTCACCGGCCGATGGCGCCGTTGTCATCACACCCGCGCAGCTCGCCTATATGTTGGAGGGCATTGACTGGAGACATCCGCAGCGCACATGGCGGCCCGAAGCCGTTGGATGATCCTGTGGCATTCTGACTCATCTTGTCGATTCCGACGTCACGAATCGCACGATCTGTGCTTCACTCACAAGCGTGACACCGCCGATTGACAATTTGCCGGACGATTTGGAAAGCCTCAAACGGCTCCTTGCCGCTGAGCGCGCCGCGCGCATCGATGCCGAGGTGAAGGCTGCCAGTGCCGAGGCCGCAGCCGCGCGGGCGGCGGCCAATGTCTCCAGCGCCGAGGCGCTGATTGCGCATCTCAAGCTCGCCATCGAGAAGATGCGGCGGGAGCTCTATGGCAGCCGCTCCGAACGCGGACGCAAGCTCGTCGAGAGCCAAGTCCTGGATCAGATGGAGCTCGAGCTGGAAGACCTCGAAGCCGCGGCCGCCGAAGATGAGCTCGCGGCCGAGATGGCCGCCGCAAAGACCGGCGGCGAGACGACGCTGGTTCCAGAGCATGCCCGCCGCAAGCCAGTGCGCAAGCCGTTCCCAGCGCATCTGCAGCGCGAGCGCGTGATCGTTCCTGCACCGGCCGCTTGCGCGTGCTGCGGCTCGACCAGACTTTCCAAGCTCGGCGAAGATGTCACCGAGACGCTCGAGGTCATTCCCCGGCAATGGAAAGTGATCCAGCACGTCCGCGAGAAGTTTACGTGCCGGGCCTGCGAGAAGATCAGCCAGGCGCCAGCGCCTTTCCACGTTCTGCCCCGCGGCTTTGCCGGGCCAAGCCTTTTGGCCATGATCCTCTTCGAGAAGTACGGGCAGCACCAGCCGCTCAACCGGCAGAGCGAGCGCTATGCGCGAGAGGGCGTTGATCTGAGCCTCTCGACGTTGGCCGATCAGGTGGGCGGGTGTGCGACGGCGCTGCGTCCGCTTCATGCGTTGATCGAAGCCCATGTCTTGGGTGCCGAACGCTTGCACGGCGACGACACGACGGTCCCGATCCTGGCGAAAGGCAAGACCGAGACGGGTCGCGTCTGGGTTTATGTGCGCGACGACAAACCATTTGGCGGCGCGGCGCCGCCTGCGGCTCTCTTCTACGCCTCTCGCGACCGAACCCGTGAGCATCCCGAGCGGCATCTGGCGCAGTTTGCCGGACTCCTGCAGGCCGATGCCTATGACGGTTACAACAGACTCTATCTTCCAGATCGCAAGCCAGGTCCCATAACCGAGGCGCTGTGTTGGAGCCACGCGCGACGAAAGTTTTTCGAATTGGCCGATATCGCCGCAAATGCGCGACGAGGAAAGGATGCGCCGCCAATCTCGCCGATCGCGTTTGAGGCCATCAAACGCATCGACGCGTTGTTCGGCATCGAGCGTGAGATTAACGGCCTGACTGCCGGGCAGCGGCTGGCGGCCCGGGAGGAACGGAGCGCGCCGCTGGTTGACGCGCTTGAAAAATGGTTGCGCGCCGAGCGCGTCAGGCTCTCCCGGCACGCCTCGGTCGCAAAGGCAATCGACTATATGCTCAAGCGTTGGCCGGCCTTCACGGGCTTCCTCCGTGATGGCCGGATCTGCCTGTCGAACAACGCGGCAGAACGAGCGTTGCGTGGTCTCGCGCTTGGAAGAAAGTCGTGGCTCTTCGCTGGCTCTCAACGTGGGGCTGAAAGAGCGGCCGTCATGTACACTCTGATTGGCACCGCGAAGCTCAATGAGATCGACCCGCAGGTATGGCTGGCCGATGTGCTCGCCCGCATCGCTAGCCAGCCGCAGAGCCAGTTGGCCGACCTGCTTCCCTGGAATTGGCGGCAAACCAAGCCTCTTACAAAAGCAGCCTGAATAGGCAACGCCGAGTTACCGTTGATGATCAGCCGCGTCCTTGGCCGGAGGGGTACCGT
>JBARIB010000207.1:0-6393 GCA_049799535.1 Allostellaceae bacterium
GAATCCGGGGGTGAGCAACAGGCCACCTCCCCGGTCGGGGCGATCGGCCTGATGCAGGTGATGCCGGCCACCTATGAGGAGCTGAGGGTGCGTTACCAGCTCGGCGACGATCCGTATGAACCGCGCAGCAACGTGCTGGCGGGCACCGCCTATATTCGAGAAATGTACGACCGGTTCGGCGCGCCCGGCTTTCTGGCCGCCTATAACGCCGGCCCGGATAGGGTCGACAGCTACCTGACCCGGCGAGCCCCCCTGCCGGACGAGACGGTCAACTATGTCGCCGCGATCGCGCCCAATCTCGGCACCGACGTGCCGAAGTCAGGGCCTTTTGCGGTCTATGCCTCCGCCCGCTCCGGTCGGGCGCAGAGGCCGACCGTCGCCAGCCTGGCGGCGGGATGCGACCTGAACGCCGCCTACAATCCAAACCACCCCTGTTCGATTTTGGAGCAAGCTGCAGCGCAGCCGGCGCCGGTGCAAATGGCCGCAGTCTCCGAGTTGGGCGTGAATGGCTGCGACTTGAACGCGGCCTATGATCCGAACCATCCCTGCACGTCTTTGCCGCGGACAGCAGCCGTCTCATCCTCGGCTTCGGTCGTGCAGGTCGCGGCGCCACAGCCCGTCGGGGCTAACATCAAGCTGGCGTCAGCGGTGACCAATGGCTTCCCGCTGCCGTCAACCACCCACCGGACCGCTGCACCGACAGCTGCTCCCCACCATGCAACAGCCGCTCCCCCAGCGCACCAGCGGCCTCACCACGACGAACTTGGCGCTGACTGGGCGATCCAAGTGGGCGCCTTCGCCAATCCGGCCTTGGCCCGCGCGGTGGCGGAGGGCGCCCGCGCGCAGGCGCCGAGCCATCTCCGCTCCGCCGTTTTGTCGCTGCCGCCGACCACGGCGATTGGAGGCAAGGTGCTTTATCGCGCGCGCCTCGCTCATTTGTCGGCGGGCGCAGCGGCGAGCGCCTGCGCCCACCTCAACCGGCGCCAGCTCCCCTGCGTCGTCGTCCCGCCGAACGGCGCGTGATCCGCGGAACTCTTCGGAGATCGGCTGCGGGTGGGCTTCGTCGTGGCCGGCCAGCAAACGACATGGCGCTTGTCGGCCAACTCGGCGAACTGGTCGGCGCCGAGCGCTGGTTCCCGGCGCCGACTACAATTGTCGGCCTGCCGGCGCTGACCTAGCCCGAGTCTAGGTTGATACGCGAGACGGTGGCGTATCTGGCTGATACAGCATCGACCACATCGCCACGATGGCGATCGCGATTCCAACAAGCAAGACGATCCAGAAGGATAGGAGCGGTGGCGCGTATACCGCCCAGCGCGTTGCCGCGACTAGCAGAAGCACCACCCCTAGCACGAGATTTGTACCGCTAGGCCAAGCCATCGGGTCGGTCCGTCGCGCCCACGCCGCGCACGCGATGACAGCAACGGCGCTAGCCGCCAGCGCGGCAATGTTCGTGTCGCCAGGCGGGTTCGCGAATATAGCGCAATAGGCGAGCCACAACCCCAGCAGAACGTTGATAAGGTTCCCTATCATGCCGATCTCCCGTCCCGATGAGTATACTGGAGGAAGCGCCAAGTCATCGGCGGTATTGCGAGAAAAACCAGACTGCTGCCAACGATCAGGCATTTCCACCCGGTCCCGAGTGGCATTCCCAGGATGATGAGCACAGTAAGGACGTGCAGCCCGTAAGCGGCGGCGGCCGAGCGCCAGAAGATCGGCATCTTGCGGAGGTGCCCAAGAGTGTAAAGAACCCCCCAGGCGCCGGCGAGCAGCGTGTAGAGGCCGAGCATCAAACCGGTTTCCAAGATCGCGAGCGCTCTCATTGCGCGGCCGATGTTGCTACAAGGACGGGAGCTCGCCGTCCCAAGGTGAGCAGATCCCAGACCAACACGACATAACCAGCCGCGAAAATGATACCCAAAAGAAAGCGCGTGACCATGGCCTCGACAAACCACGCATTCTCCTGGCCAGCAATGAACGCGTCCAATGTAGAGCCGCCGATCGCGCGCTCGACGAAGGCTTGGACAAAGCCGGCCACCAGCAATGCGCCGGTCATCGTGACGAGGCCCAGGTTGAGCGCTGCGAACGACCACTTCCACAGCGGCCCGTCGACAAAGGCGAGGTTGCGGGTCTTTTGGAGGACCAGGTAGAGAACCGAGATTATGCCGCAGGCATAGGCTCCCCAGAACGCAAAATGGCCGTGCGAGACGGTCCACTGCGTGCCGTGCGCATAGAGGTTGATCTGCGGCAAGGTGATCATGAACCCCCAGACGCCGGCGCCGATGAAATTTCCGAACGCTTCGGCCATCATCCAGTAAAGGGCGGGGCGGTTCGTCGTCTTCATATGCTGCGCACCGGCGTCGTAGACCGCATGAACCACCATGCCCAATAACGGCAACGGTTCGAGAGCCGAGAAGAAGCCTCCAATGGTAAGCCAATAATCGGGCGTCCCGATCCAGAAATAGTGGTGACCGAGGCCGAGAATGCCGGTGCCGAGGACGAGCGCGACTTCGATGTAGAGCCACGCCTCCACTATCCTGCGCGAAGTCCCGAGCAACTGCATCAAGGCCAAGGCCATGATGCAGCCGATCAAGACCTCCCAGGTCGCTTCGACCCAGAGATGAACGAGCCACCACCACCAGAACAGATCTGCCGACATGTTGCTGATGGCGGGAAAGGCGATCAGATAGAGCAGGGTCAACGGTACCAGATCGATCATCAATACCGTGATGATTCCGGTGGTCTTTCTGGCCGCGATCACGGTTCCGATCACGTTGTAGGCGAATACCACCATGATGACGACGATGCCGAGGGCTGCCCAGCGTGGCGCTTCGACGTATTTTCGGCCCTGATTGATAAACCACAGGGCCGCCTGGTTGCTGCCGCCATATTGGACGAGGATGAACACCACTGCGACCGCCGCAACCGCCGCGCAAAACACGTAAAACAGCATTTCAGCGACCCGAATTCCCGCGGTCTCGCGACCCAATTCTCCTGGCAGGAACCAGTAGATCGACCCCATGAAGCCCATCAGAAGCCAGATCACCAATGTGTTTATGTGCAGGATTTTCGCCATGTTAAATGGCAAAATTCCGAACAGGAACTCTGGATTTATATAATAGTAAGCTGAGATGAGCCCGCTGAGCGTCATCACGCCAAAAAGTGTTATAGCAGCCGCAAAATATTTCAGAGCAAGCGTCTGCGAACGATACATGACCGCCTCCCGCTACCTTCTTTCGATTTGGTTGAAGTTCGGAGGGAAACCGTTGGTGTTCACTGCGGCCATCCACTTCATATAGGCGACGAGCGCCTGAGCTTCCGCCTCGGTGATCCCGAGGTTAGGCATCGTCCGTGTCCAGGTGCGATACTGCTCGGGATCCATCAGAAATTTGACCATCGCCCCCTCCCGCGTATCGGCGCCGGTGATTGCCTGCCAGCCCTCCCAGGCAGGGTCGAGCCACGCCTTGGTCAGGTCCGGGGCGAAATAGGCCCCGTTGCCGAAAAAGGTGTGGCAATCGATGCAAGCGCGGCTCTGGATCACCATCTTGCCCCGGTCGATCAGCGCCGCCGCGGTAGCAGCATTTAACGGTTTGCCGAACAGCGGCTCCGGCCCACCGATCACCGGTAAATCGATGCCCCGCTCGGCAACGAATTTGTAATCGATGTGTTGGTTGATGACGGTGTAGGGTGGCACATGGGACCCGCCAGGGCTGATCGCCGCGAGGGTGTCGATCGTCAGCATGATCAGCACTACCGACATCACCGCGATCGTGCTGATCGCACCGGCACGCCAAAATGCAGGATCGGTAAAGTGCATGCGGCTCCCTCCCTTCGCGCGCGCTACGATTGCGGCGTGCTTTTGCTAACCAGATCGCGGCGCATCCGTGTTGCGCCACTGACGGCGTCCGTCAGGCTAGTGAAGACGCTCGCGGAGAGAATTGATCTGGATCAACATCCGCTGCAAGGATTCACCAGACCCCGTCTTGAAGGGCTCACTCGACGAGTAGTACACCGTGGCTGCCGAGAACCGCGCCGAGGACCGTAATCATGCTCAGCGTCATCAGCGTCCAATGCAGCAGCTCGACGAGCCGGAACGTCGCCTCGGGTTCGACCTCGGCTCGTGCCCGAAGCCATTGGCGCAGGAACAGCGGTTCGACCACGAATAGCATAAGCGTGAAGAGCAGCCACACTACGACCATTGCGTGCATCCACCAATAACCCAGCGAGACAAAACGGTCCCATAAATCGAGCCGGACAAGCATGTAGAAGCCGGTAAGCCCGGCTAGTGCGGTCGAGAAGCGGGCCTGCCGAGCGAAACGCTTCTCGACGTTTTCGAAAGAGGCGAAACGCGCCGCCGGAGCCGAGAGGACCCGCGTTGCCGGCAGCAATACCGTCGTCACGAACGACACGCCCCCAATCCATAAAACTACGGCGAGGACGTGGAAAGATCGGGCGATCGTTACGTCATCCACCGAACTGGGTTCGCAACCGCGAGCCCCGCGCCGGCTACAGAGTGTGCTTGGCCAGGAACTCCTTAACGCGGGCTTTGGCCGCGGTCAGCGCCGCGCCGGTCTTCCACTCCGGGATGAACTCGCAGTTCGGGACCAGCTTCGAAAGGGCCTCGGAGATCGGGTAGGGGTGGGCCTCGTCATTGCCTGCTAAGACCAGGCACGGCGTGCGTACAGTCGCAGCGAAGGCGCGGTCGGCGCAATAGACGAAACCCGGTGCGTAGAGGTTGCGGTAGAACGCCTCCAGCACCTCTTTGGTGGCCTCCGGATGGTCTTTCAATGATTCCGCCCAGCCATTGAACCGCGCGGGACGCGGCGGCAGCTCAGCCGCGACGCGGCCGATCGGTTGCGCCAGCACGGCGGACTGGACGCGCTCGGGGTTATGCTTGATCAGGTTGAGGATGAACGAGCCGCCGATGCACTGGCCGTAGAGATGGCAGCGGTCAATGCGCAGATGGTCGAGCAATGCGATGTGGTCGGCGGTGTAGGAATCCCAGCTGTCCTGCGTCGTGATCGGGGCGCGCGACTGGCCGCCGGCATTGCGCTGATCCATCGCGATGACACGGAACTTGTCGGCGAACTCGGTCGTCGGGTTGATCGGCGCCGAGGGCTCGCTCCACACCGCGATTGTCGACTGCAGCCCCGCCGGCGCGAAGGTCAGGATCGGAAAGCCCTGCCCGAACTCCTCGTAATAGATATGCGCGCCATGGTGGTCAAAGCTCGGCATCTGATTTCCTTTCGTAATTGTGGCCAATTCCGCTGAGTTAGTTCGCGGCATTAATGTGGACCGAGGCCGAAAGCGCAAGCCGAACGTCAAGGGGTGGCGGCCGATCCGTTAAAGGTCCGGGAGTGGTTCAGACCCTGTGAGGCGCCGATCCCTTCTGCCCGAATACCCGCAAGGCTTCCGCCACAATCTCATCGACTAGCTGGCTCGCCGGCAAATCGCGCACGAGCGAAGCGGCTTGACCGGCCCAGACGGGCGTGAACGAGGCGCGCGCCTCTTCGTCCGGAATTTGCCAAAGTGGGCCGACTAGGCTCGCCTGCAGCGGAAAGTCCAAAGGCTCGGCGCCGGCCATCTCGCGAATAAAGCGATTACGGATTGCGCGGGCCGGGCGGCCGGTGAAGGCGGTTGTCAGCTCGGTTCCGTCGTCTGTAGTAGTCTTCAGTTGGGCGCGGTACAGCGGCGAGACGGTGGCTTCCGGACAACCCAAAAAGGCGGTCCCAAGCTGGGCCCCACTCGCACCGAGCGCAAAGGCGGCGGCGATGCCCCGGCCGTCGGCGATGCCGCCCGCGGCAATTACCGGCACGCGCACGGCGTCGACGATTTGCGGCACCAATGCCATCGTACCGACCATGCCAGCTCCGGGGCTGGCGCTGAAGCTGCCGCGATGCCCGCCAGCTTCGTAACCTTGCGCAATGATGACGTCGGCGCCGCTTGCCTCGAGCGAATGGGCCTCGGCCACAGTCGTGGCGGAACTGAAGATGACGCACCCGGCATCTTTGATCCGCCGCACCGCAGAGCTTTCCGGCAAGCCAAAATGAAAGCTGACAACATTCGGCCGCAGCTCGAGAACGAGCTCAAGCCGTTCTTCGTTGAATGTCGGAAATAGCTCTTTCGGCTCAGGGACGGGTCCGAGCCCGAATTCGCTGAAATAGGGTGCGAGCGCTGCCTGCACGCGCGCCGTCAATTCCGGATCGGTGCGGGGCTGAGTATGGGCGAAGAAATTGACATTGAACGGCCGGTTCGTTGCCTGGCGTAGTGTCGCGACTTGCTCTCGCACAACTGCCAATGGGTACCCCGCAGACCCGATCGAGCCCAAACCTCCTGCGTTGCTTACGGCCGCGGCCAGCATTGGCGGCGCGATCCCGCTCATCGGTGCTTGGA
>JBARIB010000208.1:0-1861 GCA_049799535.1 Allostellaceae bacterium
GGCGGCCAGGGCATGAACCTTGGCATCCGGGACGCGTTCAACCTCGCTTGGAAGCTGAGCCTCGTCGTGAGGAACGGAAACAACGCCCGGCTGCTCGACAGCTACGAGGCCGAGCGCAGACCGATCGACGAAGCGGTTATCCGGCAGACCGATCGCGCGACTCGTCTGGTATCCCTGCACGGCTCTGTCAGCCGATTTATCCGCGACCACCTGATGTCGCTGCTGACCCAAATACCCGCAGTGGCAGAGAAGATTGGCGAGACAATCTCGGGCCTTGCGGTCAATTACCGGCACAGCCCTATCGTCGAGGATCACGCCACCGGAACGGCTGGCCCGACGGCGGGCGATCGGGCGCCCGACGCAGCGGTCTGGAGGGCGGATGGCACGGGGTCACTGCGGCTCTATGACCTCTTTGCCGAGCACCGCCATCATTTGCTGCTGTGCGGAAATGTGCCCGAGGCAGTGTTGTCTAAGCTGCCCCGCTATCCGGAAAGCTATCTGGCAGTGCACCGTATAGCTGCCTCCGGTACAGCCGGCGCAGAGCTGATTGACCGCGACGGCAAGTTGGCCGCGCATTACGGGTCGAATCCCGCCGCATATCTAATCCGTCCGGACGGGTATGTCGCCTTCCGGGGCGGTGAGAAAGATACTGCGATGCACCTGCCTCGATATTTGAGCGAACTATTTTCGACGGCTAGGAACTCTTAGCCCGGCTCGGTTGGGCCGGGCTGCCGCGGACGGAACGCTACGAGCGGCAGCTGTTTTACAAGGCGGCGGCGATCGACCAATGAGCCGGTATACTGCCAGCCTAGGAGACGGCTCAACACTGCGCGGATGATCAGAGCCATGAGCCAATTGCGTTGTTCATAGCCGGTGACCACGCGCACGGCCTCATCCTCGTCGAGGAAGCGGTGAGCAGCGATAAACGATTGTGAACCGATGGCGACCTCCGGGCCCGGTATCGCCTCGATGTTGCGAAGCCAGTCGGCATCGGGCCCAAAGGCGCTCATCACGACCGCCTCGGGACCTTCCTTGCGATATTCCATCACCTCCAGGACGGTGTGCCGCTTCAAACCAGTACGACGGCCGACATGAACCAGTAGCAAGAAGCGATGGCCGAGCAGCCAGCCGCAGTTCCACCGGTACAGCACCACTGGAGCCCGAAAGAGGCGGCGTAGCGTGCTGTTCAACCGGGCCGCGGCCATTGGTGATTATGAGCTCTGCCAGAACCTCTGCAAAGCCCTGCCTCCAGGATGCATGTTTTGGCTGCCATAAAAGGAGGCGCTTCGCTTTGGCATTCGATCCCGCGCGCACGACGACGCCGTCGAATTCGGACGACGCCGTCAGGGTGCTTTCGAGATAGCGGATCGCTTCGAGCGTCTGCCGCAACTGGTGCGGCGGATCGGGGTCGAGCGGATCGTTTTCGGACTTGACCGGACCGCCCTGACGGGGCACAGGGCCAATCCACAAAAACTCTGCGCCACAATGCGCGGGGTCTTGGCCTGCTTCGCTGCGGCCAGAAGATTGACTAGGCCTTGGGTACGCAAGCGATTGACGACAGCAAAAGTCGGATCAAACCGCCGCAGGTCGTTCGCAGCGTTGAGCGATGTCATTCCGTGCACGATAAGGTCCGGCTTGGCGGCGGCCACCGCTTCGACGGTCGCGGCTCTACTCAACGCATCGGCACCCGCGGGCTCCCCCGGCTCGGCGTATTGCCTCAGCTTTAGCCGCGGTCCGGGTCAGGCCCACTACGGAGGGGCCGGCTGATACTAATAGCTGCACAAGCCGGCTTCCAACATCGCCCGTAGCGCCTGCAACAAAGACACGCATCTCACCCCGCGAGGACTGCCTACCGCTACGC
>JBARIB010000209.1:0-18327 GCA_049799535.1 Allostellaceae bacterium
GAGGAATGGATGGAACGACCGTACCGCCGAATTGTCTCGCCGGCATCAAGGTTCTCGATCTGACCCAGTTCGAAGCCGGTACGACTTGCACCGAAGCGCTCGCGTGGATGGGCGCCGACGTCGTCAAAGTGGAGAACCCCGACGGCGGCGAGGCAGGCCGCCGGGGCGTCTCGGACCCCTATTACTTCATGATCTACAACGCCAACAAACGGTCGATCACCGTCAATCTCAAATCCGAGAGAGGGCTGGCCCTGGTCAAGGAGATGGCCAAGCATGCCGATGTGTTTACCGAGAATTTTGGGCCAGGCGTCGTCGAGCGCCTCGGTCTCGGCTATGATGTGATCAGCGCCCTAAACCCGCGCATCATCTATGCCCAGGTCAAGGGCTTCGGCGAGGGTAGCCCCTACGAGAAGGGCCTGTGCTTCGATCCGATCGCGCAAGCCTGCGGCGGCGCGATGAGCATTACCGGGGAATCGGGCGGCAAGCCGATCAAGCCCGGGCCGACGATCGGCGACACCGGGACCGGCATGCTGTTGGCGTTCAGCATCGTCAGCGCGCTCTACCAGCGCGCCTCGACCGGCAAGGGCCGTCGGCTCCAGGCGGCGATGCAAGATTCGGTCATGCATTACAGCCGCGGCATGTTCATCAGACAGGCGCAGAGCGGCCAAGCAGCACCGCGACGGCCGGCCGGCGGCAATGCGCCGTCGGGAATCTTCCCGTGCAAACCCGGAGGACCTAACGACTACGTCTATCTATTGACGAGCCGCGCCAACCCCGAGCATTGGCCGCGTCTGCTGAAGCTGATCGGGCGAGAGGAGCTGATCGGCGATCCGCGCTACGACAAGGCCGCCGCCCGGGTCGAACGTAAGGCCGAGGTCAACGAGATTATCGCCCAGTGGACCGGCCAGCACACCAAGGAGGAGGCGATGGCGCTGATCAGCGGTGCAGGCGTCCCCGCCGGCGCTGTCTTCGATTCCATGGAGTTGACGAACGAGCCGAGCTTCTATGAGCGCGGCATCCTGCAAACCATGCACCACGGCGATTGGAAGATGACGATGACGACCTGGCCGGTCCGCTTTGACGGCGCGCCGGCACCGATCAAACCGGCGCCGCTGCTGGGCGAGCACACCGCGGAAGTGCTCGGGGAATGGCTCGGGCTCGAGGCCGCGAAAGTTGAGGCATTGCGCAAGGACGGAGTTGTCTGAGCGCGGTTTTCCTTTCCCTCCCCTCGTGACGCGAACGGGGGAGGGAAGCTCAGCCGATGATGCCGGTGGGCGATAATCCGGTGTCGAGGGCGCCGTGTTGCAGGTCTTGAACCGTCGCGGATAGCGTGTCGGCGCGTCCCCCGAAATGCTCGGCGAACGCCTTCGCTTGATAGGGCAGTTTAAACTCGAGAGACACGAGCACCGCATCCGCATCATCGCGGCACGAGAAACTTGAGGATTCGAAGCGATGCTGATCCAGCCAGATCCGCATCGCGCCCATCTCGCGCGACAGGTCGGCCGGGTTAAGGCGGAGCTCCACAGCGCTCATTGCGATAGCTCAGGTTGCTAATCCAACCTCTTAAGATACCATTACGCCTGACGCGGAGAACAAAACGGGGGCGATCACACAGTTTTGTCACAACCGACTGCAGCCGCTCAGGGCGCTGCCGGACGGGGTTCTCGGCGATAATGATAGCGGTAGAGTTCACGCTTCAGCCCGGTTGCATCATAAAGGGCGCGGGCGGGCGCGTTGGCAGCTTCGACTTCCAGGCAGGCGCCTTCGGCACCATTTTCTTTGCCCCATGCCGCCAAGGCGATGATCACTCGGCGCCCATAACCCTGTCGCCTGCTCCGGGTATCCGTCACGACCGACTCATAACAGAGCAATCGATCGTGGAGAGCGCCATACGCTAGCGCCACGATTTCCCCGTCGGCACAGAGGGCGGCGAAGGCCGTTGGAATGGCGATCTGGCCGACAATCCGGCGATAGGTCGCGGCTCGCTCCGGCGTGTGGTTTTGCATTGCCGCCATCGCTGCAAACCATTGCGGGTTCGGCTCGGGCAATATCCGGACACCGGTATCGCCGGCCGCCGCGACATCGTCGATAGAGCCATAGAGCACGCAGCTCTCGCCCTCGCGCGTGTAACCGGCCACCGCGAGCTGCTCGTCTACCGCCGGATCGATCAGCGACAAAACGCGAAAGATTGTCGGTAGCCCCAGCCTTCTATAAAGCGCCTGGCACTCTGGTAGCGGGGCCCGGAAGACAGGTCGGAGCGGATTAGCCGAGTTGGCGCGACGGCTCAGTCCTTCGCTGAACCGCAACACCCAGCCATCGAGCAGCACTTCCCGCAATGCCGGCCAGGCATTAAGGCAGGTTTCCTCGACGCGCCATTCGATTGCCGCTTCAATCATTCCTGCGGGTAGCGCCAGACGTTTGCAGGCTGCGGGGCGGTCTCGTCGATCGTCCATTGCGGCAATGCGAGGCCGGGGGCGACGTCGGTGTACACCATGCGTACGCGGGTGCCGATGCCGACGCGGTGCACCTGACCAGCGGGCGCGAGCTTACCGTCGGGGGTCGCGAGATTGCCGATGACGCGTAATGCCTCGTACTCGGTTGGCCTGCCTTTTTGGGTGTCGAGATCGACGAGTAGAATCAGATAGGGGGCATAGTCGCGAAAGGCCGGCTGGATCGCGTGATGGACCTCGGTGTAGGAGTGCACCGTGCCTTTGCCTTCTACCTCGGCCCAATGCGATTCGAGACCCATGCACCATGGGCAGGCGGTAGTCGGCGGATAGCGCAGGAGGCCGCAGCCGTCGCAGGCCTGCAGGTGAAAATCATGCTCGGCGCAATGGCGGAAATATTCGAGGTTCTCGATATCGAGGTCGTCGACGCTGAGCGGCATGCCGAGGTATTCGGACCGAATTGACATGATCTTTCTCCCCCTCAGCCCTGCCGCATGACCATTGCCGAGCCAGTCGCGGGATTGGCCCAGCCGAGATTGGCGCTGACCTCCGCATTCCTGACCTGGCGGCAGCCGCCTTCGCGATAGTCGTATGTGTGCTGCCGTTTGCCGTCTGGACCGATCGGGCAGGAATCGTCGGCGTCGTGGCGCAATTGCCGGGTGTTCTCGATGACCATGTTCATACCGTGCGTGTAGCCCTCGCAGAGATGGCCGCCGCTTGTATTATTGGGTCGCCGGCCGCCTAGCTTGATGATGCCGCTGCTGACGTATTCGCCGCCTTCGCCCTTCTTGCAGAAGCCGTAATCCTCAAGCTGCAGCATCGTTGTGAAGGTGAAGGCATCGTAGGAGCCGGTGAGGTCGATGTCCTCTGGTCCGACGCCGGAATTGGGCCACAGGATCTCGCGCGCATAACGTCCGGCCACGGTCGAGATCGGCCCCGTCTGATAATGCATGTCGCTGCGCGGCTTGGTGCAGCGACCGACGACGCCGCGGATCAGGACCAAAGGGTGCCGGCAGTCGCGCGCCCGCTCGGCCGAGGTCACGATGACGCAGGTGGCGTTGTCGGTCTCGACGCAACAATCGAGCAAATGCAATGGCTTGCAGATGATGCGGCTGTTGAGCACGTCCTCAATCGTGAAGCGCTTCTTGTAATAAGCCCTCGGGTTGTTCGAGGCGTGCTCGCTATGCGCGACCTTGACCGCCGCGACCTGCTCGGGGCGGGTACCGTAATCAAACATGTGGCGCATGAAGGTGGGCGCGAAGCTCTGTCCGGCGCTTTGCCAGCCATAGGCGCGGCTGTGCAGCATGTCGCCGACGACGGGCGCCGCCGAGCGCGCTCCGGTGCCGCCGATGCGCACCTGCGAATAACCGTTCATCGACCGCACGATCGCCACGGTCTTGCACATGCCGGCTTCTATCAGCCCGATCGCCATGCCGATCAATGCCTCGGTCGAGGATCCGCCGCCGAACACGTCCATGAAAAAATTGAGGCGGATGCCGAGGTCGCCGGCGATGAAGGTGACTGAGGTTGAATCGCCGCCCTGATAGGACAGCATCGCGTCGACATCGCCGGCTTTGAGCCCGGCGTCGAGGATCGCGTTGCGCACCGCCCAGGTGCCGAGCGCTCGTGTCGATCTCCCGGACCCGCGGGTGTAGGTCGTCTCGCCGACCCCGACGACAGCATATTTGTCGCGCAGGTATTTTGGGGTGGTGGTATCGACGTCATTAGGCAGCGGCATTTGCGTTTCCCCTGATCACAACTCGAGCCGATAAGCCTTTTTAGCCGCGCCGCTGAACAGCGCCGCCTTTTCGTTGGCCGAGCAGCCGGCGGCGATGCGCTTGAAGGCGTTCCACATCACCGGATAGCTGCACATGCCTTTGTCGACCGGGAAATTGCTCTCGAACATTGAGCGCTGCGGCCCGAAGGCGTTGGTGCAGGTTTCGATATAGGGTCGCCAGGCCTGCTCGAGATCCTGCGACGAGGGCGGCATGTCGTTCTCGAAGAAGGTGAACCCGGTCAATTTCATGCCGAGCCCCCCGAGCTTGACGTAGGTATTCGGGAAGCTCGCCACCTCACGGATGCCGTCGCGCCATTCGGAAAAACCTTCCTCGCGCTTGCCGGCATAGGGGCCGATGGCGAGCGGACCGCCGACATGGTTCAAAACGATCGTCGCCTGCGGGAAGGCGCGGGCCAGATCGGCGACGTCGCCAAGTTGCGTATGGAACAGCCACGCATCGAAAGCGAGGCCGAGCGCGGCGAGCCCGGCAAAGCCTTCGCGGAAATTGCTGTCGCGGTAGAGCCCTTGGGGCGCACCCGAGCAGTAGATCGAAAGGCTCGGATCGTCATGCCAGGTCGCGCCGTTGCGGATACCCTTGAACCGCCCGCCGGAGATGGCAACGTGCTGTTCGAGGATGCCCTTGGCGCGCGAGCCGATCCTGAGATCGACATTGCCGATGATGCCGGCGCAGCAGCGAGCTGGGCCGTATTTGCCCGAGGCGCTCATCGCCCCGATGCCGTTGACGAACTCGGTCTCGCCGAGCGACCTCTGTTCCTGCGGCCCCGCCGCCCGGTACATCTCGCGGCATTCCTCGAAGCAGGTCGCGACGATGTTGTGCCCGCTGCCGACATCCTCGAGTAGATCCTGGAATAGGTACCGGTTACCAGGCCGGTCCCACAGATGGTGGTGCGGATCGATGATCGGCAAATCCGGTTCGAGGATCGGTTCACGGCACTGGTCGAGCCAGTCTGGCCGCACCGGCGCGTGCCGGCCCGGCGGTATCGCGGATTGAGGCATTTTGCTTGGCTCCTCCCGATCTGGTCTTCGCTCATTCAACTCTGCCTCGCTGCTACGGCGAGCGCTATGGTTTTGATTAAGAGGTTAGCCTTGCAAATTGTTCGGGTCGGCCCGTTACGGCGAGCAGCCAACTAAGCAAGGTTCCCGAACTTCGTGCATGCGCGCCGAGTGCGGCTGTGGCTAAATACCGGTTCGTCTTCGGCTCGGGGGCTTCGTCATGCCGAACGTTGAACCTAACCGCCTTCCCGCCACCGCCGTGGTGCGTCTGATTGAGGGGGGTGAGCTGACGGCCGAGGCCGTGGTCCGCAGCTGCCTCGAGCGGATTGCCGAGCGCGAGCCAGTGGTGCGGGCGTGGAGCCATGTCGCCCGCGGGGCGGCGCTGGCGAGAGCGCGCGCGCTTGACAACGCAAACGGGAATACTCTGCTAAAAGGCGTGCCGTTCGGCATCAAGGACATCTTCGACACCACCGATATGCCGACCACCTACGGCTCGCCCATCTATGTCGGCTGCCGCCCGGCCAACGATGCCAGCGCAGCGGTACTGCCGCGTGCAGCCGGCGGCATCCTGTTGGGCAAGACGGTCACGACCGAATTCGCCAACCGGCATCCCGGTCCCACGACAAATCCGCACGATCCTGATTTTTCGCCGGGCGGTTCGTCGAGCGGGTCGGCGGCAGCGGTTGCCGATTTCATGGTGCCGCTCGCGATCGGAACGCAGACCGGCGGGTCGGTGATCCGGCCCGCGGCCTATTGCGGAGTCGTCGGGTTCAAGCCCAGCTTCGGACTTTTCCCGCCAGCCGGCATGCGGATCAACACTGAGGCGCTGGATACGGTCGGCATTATGGCGCGCTCGGTCGGGGACATCGCGCTGTTGCGCGCCGCGATGATGGCCATCCCCTATATGCCTGCGACTTTGCCGGAGACAGCGCCGCGCCTCGGCTTGTGCCGCGGCCCGCACTGGAACGAGGCTGAGGCTGAGGGCAGAGTCGCATTGGAGGCGGCTGCCGATCGGCTGGCCGCTGCCGGTGCGAGGATCAGCGAGACTGAGCTGCCGCCGGAATGCACGCAGGCCGATGAATGGCAGCGCGTGCTGGGGTCGTTCGAGGGATTGCGTAACCACATGCCGGAGCTTTACCGCCATGAGGCTCTGCTGAGCACGCGGTTGCGCGAGGAAAAGATTGCCCTAGGCCGCGAGTTCACGCTCGAAGAGTTCCACACCGCCCACCGCGGCGCCGAGAGGGCGCGGGCTGCCGCGCAAAGCTGGGCATCCGGCTTCGATGCGATCCTGACGCTGTCGGCTCCGGGGCAGGCGCCGCGTGGGCTCGCCGATACCGGCTCGGCGGTATTCAACGCCGTATGGACGCAGCTTTATATGCCCTGCCTGACCTTGCCGGCCGGGCGAGGTCCGGATGGCTTACCGGTCGGGGTTCAGCTGGTCGCCCGGCGGCATGCCGACGAGCATCTTATCGCTGTCGGGCTTTGGGTCGAGTCGCGGCTCGGCGAGGGAGGCCGGGCATGAACGGGCCAGAGAAGCTTACCGCTTCCGAGGCGCTGGCCCAGCTCTCGGCCGGCGAATTGACGGCTGAGGCATTGACCCGGGCGTGCCTCGAGCGGGCTCGCGCCGGCAATGAGATCAAGGCTTGGGCGTGGCTCGATCCAGGGCAAGCGATCGCTCAGGCGCGGGCGGCCGACCGGGCCGGACGCAAGGGCGGTCTCGGCGGTGTTCCGGTCGGCATCAAGGACATCATCGATACGGTCGACATGCCGACCGAGCACGGCTCGCCGATCTATCGCGGCAACCGGCCTTTTGCCGATGCTGCCTGCGTTGCATTGATTCGCGCCGCGGGGGGCGTCATCCTCGGCAAGACGGTGACCACCGAATTTGCCAACCGTCACCCGGGAGCGACCGTACATCCTCATAATCAGGAGCACACCCCCGGCGGCTCCTCCAGCGGTTCGGCAGCAGCCGTCGCGGATTTCCAGGTGCCGTTGGCGCTCGGCACGCAAACCGGCGGCTCGGTAATCCGCCCGTCTGCCTTTTGCGGCGTGATCGGCTATAAGCCGAGCTTTGGCGAATTCAGCCGGGTCGGCGTCAAGATGCAATCCCACAATCTCGACACGCTGGGCATCATCTGCCGCAGCCTCGATGACGTCGCTCTGCTCCGCGGTGTGCTATTGGCCCAAGCCCCGCATCGCGTCGATCGCACCTCCGCAGCGCCGCGGATCGGCTTTTGCCGCACACCCGCCTGGGAACATGCCGATGGCGACACCCAGGCGTTGCTAGAGCACACTGCCACCGCCCTGAGCGGGGCGGGCGCCCCGCTGCGAGAAATCACGCTGACTCCCGTCGATATACTCGACCATCACCGGCGCATATTCGAATTCGAGGCCGCGCGCAATTACGCCTATGAATATGAGGTGCATGGCGAAAAGCTCAGCGACGCCTTGCGAGACGGGCTGCTCGCACCTGGCCGCGCGTTGCCGCTCGCCGCTTACATCGAGGCGATCGAGACGGCGGAGGCGTTTCGCCGCCATCTCGACGATATCTTTGCTGAAGTGGAAGTCCTGCTCGCCCCGAGCGCTGCTGGCGAGGCCCCAAAGGGGCTCGGCTCGACCGGCGACCCCCGCTTCAATGCAATCTGGACGCTGGCCTGGACGCCATGTTTGACGCTCCCTGCCGGCAATGGCCGCACAGGGTTGCCGCTCGGCATCCAGCTGATTGGCGGCCGCTTTCGGGACGACGCGCTACTCGATGCCGCCGCTTGGGTCGAAGCGCGGCTCCACTGATGCTCTGAAACCGCCACCAGAAGGAGGAGACGAATGATTTATGAGCTGCGCATCTATCACTGCGTGCCCGGCCGACTGCCGGACCTATTGAAACGGTTCGATACGATCACATTGAAATTGTGGGACAAGCACCGCATTCAGCAGGCGGGGTTCTGGACGGTGGGGATCGGGTCGTCGAACCAGGACCTTTATTACATGCTCAAATGGGAGACGCTCGAGGAACGCACTCAGAAATTCGCGGCATTCCAGGCCGACCCGGAGTGGATTAGTGCCCGGGCGGAAACCGAGAAAAACGGCCCTATTGTCGCTTCGATCACCAATATGATCCTGCAGCCGACCAGCTTCTCATCTGTCAGATAGGGGAGACATGAAATGCTTTATGAACTGCGAATCTATCATTGCGTACCGGGCCGCCTGCCCGATCTGCTGAAGCGCTTCGAGACGATTACCTTGGGGATCTGGGAACGCCACGGCATCCAGCAGGCCGGCTTTTGGACCGTCGCGATCGGCGACTCGAATCAGGCCCTCTATTATTTCCTCAGATGGGACTCGCTGGCCGACCGCGAAAAGAAATGGGCCGCGTTCCAGGCCGATCCCGAGTGGAATACCAAGCGCGCCGAAACCGAGCGCAACGGCGCGATCGTCGCGCGCGTCGAGAACCACATTCTGCAGCCGACCAATTTCTCGTCGGTGAAGTAAGGTTCACCACAGAGGCACGGAAAGCTCAGAGCGGATTTATCGCTGCGCGTTTTGTGCCTCTGTGGTGATCATTCCTCAAAAAGCTTTTGGAAGCCGGCCCAGCATTGATCGTAATCGCTCTGCAGCGCGTCGGTCTCGAGTGCAAAGCGGGTCGGGCGGATCACGAGACGCGTCTCGAACATGAAGGCGAGGGTGTCCGCGATCTTCTGCGGTGACAATTCGGCCGCGACGGCCTTCTCGAAAGTGGTGCGGTCGGGGCCGTGCGCGGACATGCAATTGTGCAATGAAGCGCCGCCCGGCGCGAAGCCCTCGGCTTTGGCGTCGTAGACGCCGTGCACGAGGCCCATGAACTCGTTCATGTAGTTGCGGTGAAACCAGGGCGGCCGGAAGGTGTGCTCCGCGACCAGCCAGCGCGGTGGGAAAATCACAAAATCACAATTGGCGGTGCCGGGGATCTCGGTGGGCGAGGTTAGTACCGTAAAGATCGAGGGATCCGGGTGGTCGAAGCTGATCGTGCCGATCGTATTGAAATGAGCGAGATCATAAACGTAGGGAGCATAATTGCCGTGCCACGCGACGACATCGAGGGGTGAATGGTCGAGATCGGTCGCCCACAAATTGCCTTCGAATTTGGCGATCACCTCGCAGGGCTCGTCGCTGTCTTCGAACGCGGCAACTGGCGTGCGGAAATCGCGCGGATTGGCGAGGCCATTGGCGCCGATCGGGCCGAGCTCGGGCAGGCGGAAGAACGCCCCATAATTCTCGCACACATAACCGCGCGCGCGGCCGTCCGGCACATCGACGCGGAATTTGATGCCGCGCGGGATGACGGCGACTTCGCCGGGGCCGACCTCGATTCTTCCGAGCTCGGTGGCTAGCAGCAACCGTCCGACCTGCGGCACGATCAACAGCTCGCCGTCTGCGTTGTAGAACACGCGATCTTTCATCCGCTTGGTCGCGCGGTAGATGTGGACCCCGACCCCCGAGCGCCCGCCTACATCGCCATTACCGCCCATTGTGACGAGACCGTCGATGAAATCGACAGGCTGCTCAGGGAAAGCTAATGGGCTCCATCGGAGGCGGTTCGGCGGCGCAGCCGCCTCGTTGAAGGGAGCGCTGCGGATCAGGCCGTTGTCGATCCGTCGGAACGGCGGGTGCATTGCCGAGGGCCGGATGCGGTAGAGCCACGAGCGCCGGTTTTCGGCGCGGGGCGCCGTAAACGGGGTACCGGAGATCTGCTCAGTATAGAGACCGCGGGGCGGGTGCTGCGGCGCGTTCTGGCCCTCTGGAAGGGTGCCGGGCAGCGCCTCGGTCACATGCTCGTTGCCCAAGCCGGTCAGGTAGTGCAGCGCTCTCTTCTCCATGCTCATTCTCGCCGAATGATAAAGTGCCCCTGGTGATGAAACTCATCAACATCAGCCAACCCGCGGACTGTGTGCCGCACGCTCGGCGATCGGCACCAACGCACGTTCGACGGGGCCGGTGTAGAGCTGGCGCGGGCGGAAGATGCGCGTCTCCGGATCGGCGATCAACTCATTCCAGTGCGCTACCCAGCCCACAGTGCGCGCCACGGCAAAAACCGGCGTGAACATCGCCGCCGGCAGGCCCAGCGCACGGAAGATAATGCCCGAGTAGAAATCGACATTGGGATATAGCTTGCGCTCGACGAAATAATCGTCCTGGAGCGCGATGCGCTCCAGCTCCATCGCGAGTTTGAGCAGCGGGTCTTCGCGCTGGCCCAACGCGTCAAGCACCTCATAACAGCGCTGGCGCAGCACCTTCGCCCGCGGGTCGTAGCTCTTGTAGACGCGGTGGCCAAAACCCATCAGCCGGAACGGGTCGGTCTTGTCCTTGGCACGCCGCAGCACTTCAGGAATGCGGTCGACGCTGCCAATCTCCGCCAAGGTCTGCAATACGCCCTCATTGGCGCCGCCATGCAACGGTCCCCACAAGGCGGCGATCGCTGCTGCGGTGCAGGCATAGGGGTTCGCCCGCGTTGACCCGACGAGCCGCATCGCCGAGGTCGAGGCGTTCTGCTCGTGATCGGCCTGGATAATCAGCAGCGCTTCGAGGGCGCGCACTGCCGCTGCCGGCGCGCGATACGGCTCGCACGGTACCGAGAACAGCATGTTGAGAATGTTCTCGGCGTAACCGAGGTCGTTGCGCGGGTATACGAAAGGCTGGCCGAGGGAATATTTGTACGCCATCGCAGCGATGGTCGGCATCTTCGCGATGAGGCGGTGCGAGGCGACCATCCGGTGCTGCGGGTCGAAAATGTCGAGCCCGTCGTGATAGAAAGCCGCCAGCGCACCGACGACGCCGCACATCACCGCCATAGGGTGCGAGTCGCGACGAAATCCGCGATAGATCGCATGCAATTGCTCGTTCACCATCGTGTGATGGGTGATGTCGTGGGTGAACTTCTCGAGCTGCGGCGCGGTCGGCAGTTCGCCGTTAACCAATAGCCAGCAAATTTCGAGGTAGCTGCATTGCTCGACAAGATCGGCAATCGGATAGCCGCGATAGAGCAGAATTCCGTCGTCGCCGTCGACATACGTGATGCTCGAGCGGCAGATCCCGGTCTCGCCCAGCGCCGGGTCAAAGGCGTAGCAGCCGGTTTCGCGCTTGATTCCGCGAATATCGATCATCGGCGAGCCAATCGTTGGCTGTAGCACTGGGGTATCGTTACCGCCGATCCGATGGGCGGACTTCAGTTCTGCCATTGCGCTCATGAGCTCCTCCGCGGTAGATATCACTAACTAGATAGGTGCATCATATTGCTGTCAACCTTGATAAGATAATCAACCTATATGCATGACGCTTTGTTAACCGCTCGAGAAGCCGCCGGCCGCCTTGGGATCAAACTCGATACGCTGTACGCGTATGTCAGCCGTGGCCGACTGCGCTCGGTCAGTCTCGCGGGCCGCCGAGAGCGGCGCTATCGCGCAGAGGACGTCGAGGCTTTGCGGGATCCGCGGGCGGGTGAGCGACCACCGCCTGGAGGCGATGGCGCTGCACTTATGCCGGTGATCGGCTCATCGATCTGCCTGATCGACAATGGCCGGCTATATTATCGCGGGAAGGACGCCATCATTCTCGCCGAGACGGCGACTCTCGAAGACATCGCAATTCTGCTTTGGCGCGAGGATATAGGTTCCGATCGCGCGGACGCTTACCAACCAGGGCCAAGTGAAGCCCAGAACGCTGGCTTGATTGAGCGATGCCAGACCCGTCTCGCGTCATTGGCCGATGTGGATCTGCCCGCACTCGATCTAACGCGCAGGGGGGTGGCTCGCACCGGCAGCCGAATTCTCCACGAACTCGCCGCCTGTATCGCTTCGGTGCCGCCCTCGTCCAGACCAGTCCATGAGCAGCTCGCGGCAGCGTGGCAGTTGGATGAGGATCAAGCCGATATCTTGCGCCGCGCCCTCGTGCTAATCGCTGACCACGAGCTCAACGCTTCGACTTTTGTCGCGCGTTGCGTCGCTTCGACGGGCGCGACCCCCTATGCCGTCATCTCGGCGGCGCTCAGCGCCCTCTCCGGCCGACTGCATGGCGGCGCCTCGGCAAGAGCCGAAGCGCTGTTGGCAGAGATCGCCCATAGGGGTGAGGCGATGACCGTCATGGCCGGACGTTTGGCCCGCGGCGAGGAACTGGCGGGTTTTGGCCATTTTCTCTATCCCGCCGGAGATCCCCGCGCGCTGGCGATCCTCGACGCGTCCGCGCGGTTGTTGCCCCAAAGACGGCATCTGATCGAAACGGCCGCCTCAGCGGGACGACGCCTGACCGGGAAGCACCCCAATGTAGATTTCGCGCTCGCGGCTGCAGCGAGCGGCCTGGGCCTGCCGCCGGGTGCAGCTCTGGCGCTATTCATCATCGGGCGAACCGTTGGCTGGATTGCGCATGCCATCGAGCAATACGAAAGCGGGATCCTAATCCGGCCGCGGGCGCGCTATATCGGTCCGCCCCCCGATAAAACTCCCTTCGGACTGACTGCCGCCAGCGAGTGAGCCGAAAGCTAACGTTGTTCGCTGCCCGAATGGGCGCGTTCCGACGCTTGTTGCCGATAGTACTCCCGTTGCTTTTCGCGCCACGCGGCACGCTCCTCGGCGTCAAGCTTGCCGTCGTGGTTGGTGTCGATCTGGTCGAACCGCTCGCGGAAGAGCTGGTCGCGCTCCTCGGCCGGCATCGCCGCCAGCTGGTCCCAATAGGTCCGGCGCCGCTCGATGCTCGTCTTCTCCGCCGCGGTCAGGCCGGGAACGTCGAGCTGATGGGCCAGGCGTTCCCGACGTTGCTGCAGGTCGTGCATCCGGAATTCGCGGTACTGCTCGAAGCTGATGGTTTGTTCCGCGTCAGCCGGTTGCGGCGTGCGTTGCGCGGCTGCCGGCCAGTGCCACCACGCTGCCACAAGCAAGGCGGCAGCGGCGGCCAGGAGCGTTGATTTTCTCATCCTGGTCTCCTCGTCTCGGTCCTGCCCCCCGGGGCTCAAATTAGAACAAAATATGAACGAAGTTGGCAAGCAAAAAGTGATCTCCATCCGGGCGTTCGCGCTACGCGAACAGCCTTTCCTTTTCCAAACCGTCGTAAAGATGCGCGACGAATTCGCCGTAGCCGTTCCACTTGAGCGTCGGGACGCGCTCGTTTGTACCAAGCACCCGCTCCGTCGCCTGGCTCCAGCGCGGATGCGGCACCTCCGGGTTGACGTTCGCCCAGAAGCCGTATTCGCTGCTTTGCACGGTCTCCCAGAAGGATACCGGCCGCTTTTCGGTAAACGAGAAGTGCACGATCGACTTGACCGATTTAAAACCGTATTTCCACGGCAACACCAGCCGCAGCGGCGCCCCATCTTGCTTGGGGACAGGCTTGCCGTACATTCCGGTCACGAAAAAGGCGAGCTCGTTTCCCGCCTCCGCGATCGTGACACCTTCGACATAGGGCCACGGGTACCAAAATTCCTTCTGCCCAGGCGCGATCTTGGCGTCGAGAAACGTTTCCATCCGGACGTATTTCGCCGAGCCGAGCGGCTTTGCCAGATCGAGCAGGGCCGACATCGGGAAGCCGCTCCACGGCACCGCCATCGACCAGGCCTCGACGCAACGGTGTCGGTAGAGGCGCTCCTCGAGCGGCATCTTCTTCAAGAGCTCGTCGATATCGACGGTTATCGGCTTCTCAACCAGCCCGTCGATCTTGATCGTCCAGGGACGGATCTGCAGCGCCTGGGCCTCAGCCGCGATCGATTTTTGCGAGCCGAACTCGTAGAAATTGTTATAGCTCGTCGCCAGTATTTCGGCGGTCAGCGGGCGGTCGAGCGTATAGCGCGGATTTCGCTTTGCCGGATAAAGCTCCGCCGAGGGATCGTCGACTGCCTCTGCGGCCGCCGCGATGGCCGAGCTAACCGCTGGAGCAATGATCGAGCCTGCCGCAATGGCCTTGATCAGAACTCGCCGCCCGAAGAAGACCGCTTCTGGTGTCGCCTCGCTCTCGCGAAGCTCCCATCCCCTTTTTCGCCGGACCAGCATAATCGCACCTCGACACCGCTGCGACCCAGAATCTGGATCGGCAGCCGCGCGCGCCAAGTCACAGTTTCGCGATCGGCCCTATTGCGCCGCGTCGGCGGTGCGCGACGCCATCACCTTCTCCGCGGGCCTGCCCGTCAGCTCCTGCATGTGATCGAAATGATGTGCGAAGCTGCCGACCCCCATTGTCAATGAGCGCAGCTCGACGATCAGATCATGCAATTCGCTTTGCGGCAGATGGGCATTTACGACATCCCAGCCGGGCCAGTCCGGCTTTGCGTCGTAACCGAGGATTTGGCCGCGCCGGCCCGACACCAGCCGCTGCACCCGAGCGGTAAATGCGTTGGGGACCGAGATCTCGACCGCATCGATAGGCTCGAGCAAGATCGGCTCGCATTTCGGCAGGGCCTCCTGGACCGCCTGCCGCCCGGCGGTTTTGAAGGCCTGATCCGAGCTGTCGACGGCGTGGAACTGGCCGGTGATCAGATTGACCGCGGTGTCGATGACCGGAAAGCCGAGCGGGCCATGACGCAGCGCCTCGGCAACCCCTTCCTCGACCGCCGGGATGTAGTTGCGCGGGATCGCGCCGCCGACCACGCTGTCGGTGAAGTTGAAGCCGGAGCCGCGCGGCAGCGGCTTGATCTCGATCGTAACATCGGCGAATTGCCCGTGACCGCCGCTCTGGCGCTTGAAGCGGGAATGCTGCTGCGCGCCGCGCCGGATCGTCTCCTTGTAGGGCACTGCCGAGCGCCTGCCATTGACCGCAAGGTTATGGCGGGTACGCAATCGGTCGATCGCGATCTGCAGATGAATGTCGCCTTGCCCCCACAACACCATCTCCTGCGTATCGGCATTCTGTTCGAGCTCCAGGGTAGGGTCCTCCTCGACAAGCTTGCCGATCGCGCCGGTAAGCTTGACGTCGTCCTGGCGCCGTTCGGAAGTGATCGCCAGGCCGAACACCGGTTGTGGGCGTTCCGGCTGCGGCAACGGCGCGGCCTTGCCCGACGGGGTCAGCACCGCGCCGGTGGCGATGTCCTCCATGCGTGTCAGGCCGACGATCTCTCCTGCTGCGGCGGAGGGAACCTTTTCCTGCTGGGCGCCGACCAGGCGCAATAGGCCGGCAACCCGGGTGCCATTCAGGACCATGCCTTCGGATATCGTGCCTCGCCATACCCGGGCCAGCGAGAGCTTGCCGGTATGCGGCAGATGATAGGTCTTGAAGACCTGCGCCAGAGGCTCGCCGTCGGGCGCGATTCCCAGCCGCTCGGCAGTCTCCTGCGGCGACGGCGCTTCATGCCGCAGCGCCTTCCACAGCCGCCGAATGCCATGATCAGCGAGCGCCGAACCGAGAAATACCGGGACCACCTGCGCACCCTTCAGCGTGCGGGTGAGGTGGCGATAGATCTCCTCCTTCGGGGGCTCCACCTCTTCGAGCAATTGCTCGAGCAATGCATCGTCGAAATCGGCGAGCTTTTCGATCAATCCGGCACGGGTTGCACGCTCCGCATCCCAGAAACTATCGGGCAGCGGGATCAAATCCGAAGCTTGGCCCGGGTGGTAGCGGTAGGCGCGCTCGCTGACCAGATCGACATAGCCGGTGATGTCCGACTCCGCACCGCGTAGAGGGACCTGGCGCAGCACGAGCGGGCGCTGCGACACCGACTGGAGCGCCGCGAGCAGATCCCGCACCCGCGCGTTTGCGTTATCCATTTTGTTGATGAAGATCATGTGCGGGATCTTGTGGCGGTCGAGAAACCGCAGCAACGCGCTGATCGTCAAGGCGCGCTCGACCTCTGGTTCGACGACCACGATCGCGACATCGCTCACCAATGTGGCGGCTTGCGCCTCGTAGAGCAGTTCAACCGAACCCGGGCAATCGAGAATGGTCCAAGCGTCGCCGAGAAACGTTGCGTTTGCGACGTTCAGTTCGGTCGACATCTGGCGCGCCCGTGCTTCCGGCGAGTGGTCCCCGACCGAGTTGCCGTCGCGCACGCTGCCGCGCCGGCTCGTGCTGCCGCTCGCGTGCAGCAGAGCCTCGAGCAAAGTCGTCTTACCCGAGAGGTACGGGCCGATCAGCGCGGCACAACGGGAAGCTGCAATCGTATTCGCCATGGGCGCCTCCATCATCCTGAGAGGCGGCCGCCGACGGCCGGCGGCGCCGTTATCTGCTTCCGAAGTTGCTCGCCGCCAGCCGGTATGGCAATCGAAATCTGGCTCCTTGCACTCCGCCGATCGCTCTAGTTACACAATGGAAAACTAAGCAACCAGCGCTTGGCAGGCGCGATCGATCCGCTGGCAGGCGTCACGCAGCACTTCCGTTGAGGTGGCATAGGAGACGCGGAAGTGGGGCGACAGCCCGAAAGCGGCGCCGTGCACGACCGCAACCCCGGTTTCTTCCAGCAAATACCGCACAAAGTCCTCGTCGTTCGTAATCGTCTGCCCCGACGGGGTTCGCTTGCCGAGGACGCCGGCGCAAGACGGATATACGTAAAACGCGCCTTCGGGCAGCGGGCAGAACAAGCCTGGAACCCGGTTCAGCATGTCGACGACGAGATCCCGCCGCTCCTTAAAGCTGCGGTTATGGTCCGCGATGAAGTCTTGCGGCCCAGTCAGCGCCTCGATCGCCGCCGCCTGGCTGATCGAGCACGGATTTGCGGTCGAATTCGACTGGATCGCGCCCATCGCCTTGATCAGCGCCTTCGGGCCACCGCCATAGCCGACCCGCCAGCCGGTCATGCAATAGGTTTTCGAGACGCCATTGACCGTCAGAGTACGGTCGTATAGGCGGGGTTCGATCTGGGCGATCGTCTTGAACGCGAAATCGTCATAGACAAGGTGCTCGTACATGTCGTCAGTCATCACCCAGACATGCGGGTGACGCAACAAGACCTCGGCGACCCCTTCCAGATCCGCTTCCGTATAGGCGGCGCCACTGGGGTTTGACGGCGAATTCAGAATCAACCATTTGGTCCGGGGCGTAATGGCCGCATCGAGATCCTCGGGCCGCATTTTGAAGCCATTGTTCTGCGGACACTGTACGGGCACCGGTTCGCCGTCGCACAGCAAGACCATCTCAGGATAAGAGACCCAGAACGGTGCCGGAATTACGACCTCGTCCCCGGGATTGATCGTGGCAACCAGTGCATTGTAAAGCACTTGCTTGCCACCCGACCCGATGGTGATCTGCGAGGTCTCGTAATCGAGACCGTTCTCTCGCTTGAACTTGCCCGAGACTGCACGCTTCAGCTCGATCGACCCGTCGAACACAGTGTAGCGGGTTTCACCGCGCCGCATCGCTGCGATCGCCGCCTCTTGGATATTCGCCGGCGTATCGAAATCGGGCTCACCTACCGAAAGGCTGATGATGTCGCGCCCAGCCGCCTTCAGTTCGGTGGCGAGCGCGGTCATCGCCATGGTTGGCGACGGTTTGACGCGAGCGAGACGGTCAGCGAGAAATGGCATGAGCCCTGCTGCAGCTGGATCGAAGCAAAGACAGCACTCTAATGCGCCCACAGCCCACATGGAAAGGTCGTCATCAGGAATGCTATCGTTACAATCATGGATTGTAAGCGATATGGCCGCTAGCTGAATCTGCAGCGAATCTGCAGCTAACTCTCCCTCTCAAGTTGCGGCGTCTGACTTAAATGCAGTTGTTCGGGCCGCAAGCCGACTGACTGCCGATCTTACGATGCGAATAAGGCAATTTCTTGGGGCGGGCATCATATCACACGCCGCTCGCGCGGGACCCTGCTTTCTAGGCAAGCACTTCGCCGGCGCTGTTCGGCTCGGTGCGCTGCTGCCGGTTGAGCTTGTGGCGCAGGATGGAGGAATGGCGGTAGACCTCCTTCCGCAGCCGCATGATGTTGCCGAGAGGCGCATGTTCGGCCGTCACCCGCCACGGTGTGAAGGAGAGCGCGTCCATCTTTTCGAGGTTATCGTCACCTGAGATGTCCTGCTGCGGAAGCCGGAGCTTGGCCACGGTGAGAAATGGAGACAGCGCCTCGGGCCACTCGACGGTGACGTCCTCGACCGGCATTCGGTCCAGATCCCTGCACAATTGGACCTGGATGTCGAATTCATAGGG
>JBARIB010000210.1:0-3143 GCA_049799535.1 Allostellaceae bacterium
GCCGGACAAATGCCACTTCTGTATTCGTTGACGTTGGCGGGGTTCTTGATACGCATCAAGACCTTCTGATCGTCTGAGCCGGTATAGAATTGGAATTCCATGTAATGGCCATGGGGTGCGGCAGTTAGCTGGCCTGCTCCGTTCGGGCAGTATTTAGCCTCGCACTCTATACCACCGGCGGTTTGGCAGGATGATCGTGACCCCCAGTAATATTGGGAAATAGCAGTCCCGCACGTTGCGGATCCCCTCATGCAACATACGTTTACATTAGGCGCGGTCGGAGAGGTGCTAGCAGGCGTGTTACACGCACACTTTTCGCAAGTCATGAACGGGCCGATGCTTCAGCAGGACTGGCAATGATCAGCGCCGGCCGCCCCACATTCATCCGTGCATAACCTTCTATCCAGAACGCCGCACTGAAGCTGCGCCTCAGCGGAAAGGGGAAAAAGGATAGATGCTACCGCCAAAGCGAACATCAAAAGACGCATAACACCCTCCATGGGGCCGACCGTCTTCACTGTAACCCAGCGCATCGCGATCCCGCCTCGCAAATTCAGGGTGACCGTGGCAAAGCAAAAGTCAAGACTTTCGGGAATGCCGCCGGCCCAAGTACTGTCAATGGGTTACGGTTTGCGTAAGATATGACCGAAGTCTACTCGCAAAACGCCATCTCGGATGCGCCCGCGTCAGCACCTACCGGCGGACGCGTGACCCGCAGCTTGACCAGCTCCGCGCCAAGGGGTGCGGGCAACACATGGGCCGCCGCTCGATACTCTGTAGAAGCGACGTGTAACGGGGTATCCGAACAAAAGAGCCGCGCGTGCGAGTAGCCGTCGTCGGTCTGTTCCACCACCGGTCGATTGCTGCTTCGCTTGGCGAGCTCCTTGGCTCTCGGCCGGAGGAAACGCTCGCCGGCTACCTCATCATGCTGCTGGTGCTCATTCCGTATTTCGCGTTCCGCGTCCTCGGCGAAGGCAGGCTGGTGAGGATGTTTTTTGTCGAGCGGGCGCCAATGACACGGAGGTAAGGGAGGCGGCGGTAGGGAAAGATTAGGGCCGCCGCAGTCCCTACTGCCGTGCCATAGCGATGCGGATACCGTCTTCCGGCGAGACGAGGTGATCCGAGCTCTCGGCCGCGTCGCCGATGGCGCTCAGCCCATAAATCGACCCCAGGGTCAGACCATTGATCAGCTGCAGCAAAAAATAGGCCATCCGCGCCTGGTGACGTCGCCCGCCCGCTGCGATCCAGGCTTAGCCAAGTTACGCGCGAGCCTTTACCGGCCGCAAGCAAGCCCGCCGAAGGATGGAGAGGTAGGAGGACTCTATCCTGACCTAACGTGGCGGCAGCAGCGAAATCCCATATTTCGCGTATATCGCCTCGATCGTGCCGTCTGCGCGAAGCCGGTCGAGTGCCGCGTCGATCGCGTCGAGGAGCTGGATGTCGGGCTTCCGAATGCCCACCGCCTCGTTCCAGACCAGGTCGCGGGCTGTCTCGTCAGGCGGCACGATGGCGAAGCCCCGCGAGGGATGGGTCAGATTGTAATAGCCGGCGGAAAGGGAGGTTACCGCTGCGGCATCAATCTCGCCCGCCGCGAGTGCCTCGAGTATGTCCTCTTCAAAGCCGAAGGTCGAGGTTTGGACGTGCTGTTGGTTCAGCAGCATGGCTGCAATGGAACCGACCTGCACGCCAACCTTGGTGTGGTCATTCAGACTGGCGAAAGTGGTGATGGTGCTGCCGCGCGGCACGGCCAACCCGACGCCGCTGCGATAATAGGGTTTGGAGATCTGCAGACCTGTGTCGGCCTGCACCTCGGGATCGGCGATCGCGTCGAGAACGATGTCGCAATCCGCCCGGAAGATCTGGGAGGAGATGACAATCCACTCCGTCGCCAGCGTCACTCCCAGCTGTTTTGCAAGCGCGCGGCCAAGCTCGATCTGAAAACCCGGCGGGTCTCCTACCTTGCTGGCATAGGGCAGCGAGTTGGGGTGCGCGCAGAGATGGAGCGCGCCACCAGCCCGGATCATATCCAAGGACCGCGCTGGGGCCGCTTCGACGGACCAGAGGAAGAATGCGGCGGCCGTGCCGAGAGACCATAACGCGACGCTCATCCTTTTAGCTCTCCGGCTTGAGATCGCGAATGTACTTTATGATCGCTTCGATATCGGCGTCGCTGAACATTTGGCCGAAGGCCGGCATGGCGCCCTCCTTGCCATTCTTGATCCGGTCGCGGATGAACTCGTCGCTGCGTTGCGTGCCCATCAGCTGTGGCCCTCGCCCCGCAGAGCGGCCACCGTCGCTATGACAGAAACCGCAAGTTGAGGCAAACAAAGCCTTTACATCCAGCATGGATTGCCCTGATGGGCTCGCAGCCGGCTGTGCTATCGCAGCCGCGGAGCTCGTCATGACGAGCAGGCCGAACACAGCCAAACACACGCACCGCAATGTTCTACGCTGAGGCGCAGCTACCTCAGCCCCTATTTCAGGCTGTAGACGACGAGCACGCCCTCATCGCGGGGCATGCTCTTGTAGGGCTCGCCGAAGGTCGGGGCGAAGTCGTCGCTGGCCATACCGCCAAACCCCGCCACCACCGCAACATATTGCTTGCCGCCGGCCGCGTAGCTGACGATGCCGCCCTGGTGGCCGAGGCCGTCGCCGTGGCTCCATAGCTCGGCGCCTGTCGTTGCGTTGAAGGCGTGCACCGTGCCGCGCGAATCGGGGACGAACACCAGATTGCCGGCGGTCGATAGGACGCTGGCGAGCGGAGGTTCAGGGAAGCGCACCTCCCATTTCTTGGCCCCGGTGATCGGGTCGCGGGCATCGAGATGCCCGTAGATCTCGCCACCCGGCGGGGGCGTGATCTTGAAGGTGGCGCCGAGGTTCAACTGAGCCGCCGGTTCGGTCACCGGCGTCGTCTTGACCACCTCGAGCGTCATGCACCATTCCTGACCGAGCTTGTAGTAGAGGCCGGTTCCGGGATTGTAGGAGCCCGAATTCCAGCTGACGCCGCCCGAGATATGCGGGCACAGCGGCTCGGCGACCTTACCGGCCGAGAAATCGCGGCGGCCGATCAGCTCGCCGGTCTTCGGATCGATCGTCTTCACAAAATTGCTGTTCTTGACGAGAGGCCAGACGTTCTCGACCTT
>JBARIB010000211.1:0-1711 GCA_049799535.1 Allostellaceae bacterium
CATCCGACTGATCGTCCATCGGACGCCGACGAGCCTCTTACTGTGCCATGTCGGGCACCACGACGCGGCCTATGCGTGGGCTGAAAGACGGCGGATCGAACGGCACCCGACGACGGGTGCGGCCCAACTGGTCGAACTCCCCGAGCGGGTTGAGCACATGGCCACGCCGCCGGCCGCGACGGCTGCACCCTTACCCAAGCCGCTGCTGTTCGCCGGGATCGCCGACGATACCCTGCTCGGCTACGGCGTGCCCACAGAGTGGCTCGGTGAGGTCCGCCAAGCCAACGAGGATACGCTCTTCGACATCGCCGAGCGGCTACCGCAAGAGGCTGCGGAAGCGCTGTTGAACCTGGCGACCGGCACGACCCCGGCTATGCCGGAACGGGCTCCGATCGAGGCTGATCCCTTCGCCCATCCCGACGCGCAACGCCGTTTCCGCGTACTGACGAATCTCGAGGAACTCGAACGCGCGCTCGATTACCCGTGGGACAAATGGGCGGTCTTTCTGCATCCGGCGCAGCGGCGGCTCGTCGACCGCGACTACAGCGGATCCGCCCGGGTAAGCGGCAGTGCGGGCACCGGCAAGACGATCGTGGCGTTGCACCGGGCGGTTGCCTTGGCCCGGCGACACCCGGACGCGCAGGTGCTGCTGACGACCTTCTCGAAGGCCCTGGCAAATGCGCTGCGCATACGGCTGCGGACCCTGACCGGCAACGAGCCGGAGATCGCCGACCGGATCGCCGTCCATCCGGTGACCGGCATCGGATATGAGCTCTACGCCGCGGCATTCGGTCAACCCAACATCGCTCCGCCCGCGCTGATCGAGATGCTGCTGCGCCAAGCCGCCGCGGAGGTTCAGGGGCACCGATTCTCGCCGCGGTTTCTGATCGGCGAGTGGCGCGAGGTTGTAGACGCTTGGCAATTGGCGACCTGGGAGGACTACCGGGATGTCGCTCGGCTCGGTCGCAAGACCCGCATCGGCGGCAGGCAGCGCGAGATCCTGTGGTCGATCTTCGAGTGCGTGCGGGCCGGCCTCGCCGAACGCAAGGCGGTGACGTGGCCTGATCTGTTCGGCCGCGTCGCGGCGAACATGGCGGCCAACAAATCGCCGTTCGATTTCGTCGTCGTCGACGAGGCGCAGGATGTCGGGGTCGCCGAATTGCGCTTTCTCGCCGCCCTCGCCGCGACCCGGCCGGGTGGCCTGTTCTTCGCCGGCGATCTCGGACAGCGGATCTTCCAGCAGCCGTTTTCGTGGCGCTCGCTCGGTGTCGATGTGCGCGGCCGCTCCTATACGCTGCGCATCAACTACCGGACCTCGCACCAGATCCGCGCGCAAGCCGACCGGCTATTGCCGTCCACGCTGGCCGATGTCGACGGCAATGCTGAGGATCGCCGCGGCACCGTGTCGGTGTTCAATGGCCCGCCCCCGGAAATAGAGACCTTCGACGATCCGGAGCAAGAGGCCGAGGCTGTTGGCGGATGGATCGCCGCTCGCATCGGAGAGGGCCTTCAGCCGCACGAAATCGGTGTCTTCGTCCGATCGTCGCGCGAGCTTCGCCGGGCGCGGAATGCAGTCAAACAGGCGGGCGCTCAGGCGGTTGAGCTCAGCGACAAGATCGAGAGCACGCCGGGCAAGGTCGCGATCGGCGCGATGCATCTCGCGAAGGGGCTGGAATTCCGCGCGGTCGCGGTCATGGCCTGCGACGACGAG
>JBARIB010000212.1:0-8067 GCA_049799535.1 Allostellaceae bacterium
GACCGGCTGCCGCCTTTTCCCGGCAGCGAAGCGAGGGCCTTGATCGAGGCTGAATTTGGCCGCCCGCTCGATAGCTTGTTTGCATCATTCGATCAGACGGCGACGGCCGCGGCGTCGATCGCTCAGGTTCATTTCGCCCGCAGCACCGACGGGCGCGATGTTGCCGTTAAAGTTTTGCGGCCCGGCATCGCCCAGGCTTTTGCCCGCGATCTCGAGCTCTTCTTGTGGCTCGCCGGTCTGGGCGAACGGCTCCATCCCGCACTGCGGCGGCTAAAGCCGGTCGAGGTCGTACAAACGCTTGCCGAAGTGGTGCGCTTCGAGATGGATCTGCGGCTCGAGGCCGCCGCGGCTGCGGAACTCGGCGAGAACTTTGCCGGCGACCCCAATTTCCGCGCTCCCCCTGTCGATTGGCTGCGCACCGGACGCACCGTTCTGACGCTCGAACGCGTAAAAGGGACCCGAATCGACGACCGCGATGCACTTCTCGCGGCCGGGCACCGGATCGAGGACCTTTTGAGCAAGGCCGCGGCCGCATTTTTCAAACAGGTATTCCGCGACGGCTTTTTCCACGCCGACCTTCATCCCGGAAACATGTTTGTCGACGCCGATGGCGCGATCGTCGTTGTCGATTTCGGCATCATGGGGCGCCTCGACCGGGCCACGCGGTTTTACTTGGCCGATATGCTGCTTGGCTTTCTTTCCGGCGACTACCGGCGCGTGGCAGAGGTTCACTTCACCGCGGGTTACGTGCCGCCCGGCCGGTCGGTCGATGCGTTCACTCAGGCCTGCCGATCGATTGGCGAGCCGATTCTTGGCAAACCGCTGCAGGAGATCTCGGTCGCCCGGCTGCTCGCGCAGCTCTTTGAGATCACCGAGCAGTTCGACATGGAAACTCAGCCACAGCTGCTATTGCTGCAAAAGACGATGGTGGTCATCGAAGGAGTCGGACGCCGTCTCGATCCGGAGATCAACATCTGGGTTTTGGCGAGGCCCCTGATCGAAGACTGGATGCGCGAGAATCGCGGGCCGGAAGCAAGGCTGCGCCTCGGCTTGGAGACGCTAGCGGATCTTGCCGAACGTGTACCTCGGCTCATTCGCAGTCTCGAAACATTGGTCGGCGACTGGTCCCGCGAAGGGGTCATTCTGCACGCCGAGACGCTCGCCGCTCAGGCGGCGCATCGCGCACGCCATCTGGCGATCGCGCTTGTCCCGGTGTGGCTCACGGCCGCCGCGCTGGTGACGATCGCCCTCACGCTCCTTCTGAGACGATAGCGCCGATAGATAAAATTTTATGCGATTGTGATCCGGTTCACACAGCTCGAGATGCAAGACGCTCAGATTGCTGCCCGGTCCAGACCTGACGGGGTCTCGACGTATTCCTGGTTCCTGGCAGTAATCGGAGTGGGCCATGTTAAAGATCTGGGGTGCCGCATTGATCACAGTGCTGTACGCGTCGCAAAGCGCTACCGGCCCTCCGGCATCGGCAGCCGAGCGCGAAGTACAACTGACCAACGACACGCGAATGGCGATTGTCGAGGTTTACGCCGCGCCGGTCGGAACCGGGCGTTGGCAGCAGGATTTGTTGGGCGATGATTTCCTCGGGCCTGCCACTTCCGTCTCGGTCAGGCTGGATGATGGAGGTGGCTCCTGCCGCTTCGATTTCAAAACCATTTTCGACGATGGCACGACACTGATCCGTCGGGACGTCTATGTCTGCGCGATCGAGGGCTATGCGATCTCGAAACGGTGAAGGCGCCTGCGAACTGAAACTCGCCCGCGTTTTCGTTGGTATCCGGGCGGCAGCACATTATTTTCGGTTGGCGCAGTGGAGTGGCCCATTTGCTTCAAGACCGGCGGATCTTACTGATCATCTCCGGCGGCATCGCCGCTTATAAGAATTTGGAGCTCATCCGGCGGCTGCGCGAGCGCGGCGCCGCGGTGCGCTGCATCATGACAGCGGCGGCCAAGCACTTTGTGACGCCTCTGTCGGTTGCCTCGCTGAGCGAGGACAAGGTCTATGACGACCTCTGGTCGCTCACCGATGAGAGCGAGATGGGGCATATCCGGCTGTCGCGCGAAGCGGACCTCGTCGTCGTTGCTCCGGCGAGCGCCGATCTGATCGCGCGTATGGCGGCGGGGCTAGCCGATGATCTGGCGACGACGGCCCTTCTTGCCTCCGACAAGACGGTGCTGATCGCGCCGACGATGAATGCGATGATGTGGGCGCATCCGGCGACCCAGGCGAACCTGGCGACCTTGACGGCGCGCGGCATCAAGCGCGTCGGCCCCGGTTCGGGCGATCTTGCATGCGGCGAGGTCGGCTCCGGCCGCATGGCCGAACCGCCGGAAATCATCGCCGCGATCGAGCAGTTGCTGGTCAGCGACACTAGTCTGGCGGGCCGCCGCGCACTCGTGACCAGCGGGCCGACCCGCGAGCCGATCGATCCGGTCCGCTACATCTCCAATCACTCTTCGGGCAAGCAGGGCCATGCGATCGCCGCGGCCCTGGCCGCGCTCGGGGCCGAGACGGTGCTCGTCTCCGGACCGACGCAAGAGTCCACTCCCGCCCGCGTCAAGCTCGTGCCGGTCGAGACCGCGACACAAATGCTTGCCGCCTGTGAAGCTGCACTGCCGGTCGACGTCGCGGTGATGGCGGCGGCCGTCGCCGATTGGCGCGTTGAGACCGCTGCCCTGCATAAGTTGAAAAAGGACGGAGCCGGCCCGCCGGTGCTGCGGCTTGCCGAGAACCCCGACATCCTGTCCCGGATTGCGCAGCACCGCAATGACCGGCCGGCTCTCGTGATCGGCTTTGCAGCGGAGACCGAAGAGGTGGTCGAAAACGCCCGGCGCAAGCTGCAGCGCAAGGGCTGCGACTGGATCCTCGCCAACGATGTCTCAGCCGGGACCGGCACCTTTGGCGGCGACCACAACACGATCCATCTCGTAGAGGCGCAGGGTATCGAAGACTGGCCGGTCATGACCAAGAGCGAGGTCGCCGCCCGCCTTGCCGAGCGAATTGCGGCGCGGCTTGGGGGTCTGCCCCGCTGACCGCCGTGAAGCTAGACCTCAAGGTGCTCGACCCGCGCCTCCGCGGCTGGGGGTTCCCTAGCTGGGGATCGCCGTCCGCGGCGGGGCTCGATCTGCACGCCTGTATCGATGTACCAATTTTGATCCAGCCGCAGGCTCCCGCCATTCTGATCTCCGCCGGAATCGCCTTTCGCATCGGCGATCCCGAGTGGTGCGCGTTCGTGCTGCCGCGCTCCGGTTTGGGCCACAAGCGGGGCCTGGTGCTCGGCAATACGGTGGGTCTGATCGACGCCGATTACGAGGGGACGTGCCTAATTTCGGCCTGGAACCGCAATCCGGAACGGGGTGGGGAGGCCATCGAAATCCGCCCCGGCGACCGTATCGCCCAGCTGGTTTTCGTCCGCATTACGCGGCCGGAATTCGCGATCGTGGTCTCTTCGTTCTCAGGGCACGGAGCCCGACAGGATGGCGGGTTTGGCTCAACCGGTGTTGAGCCTGCTTGTCCCGACCCGGGAGCGGGGTGAAAATCGCGGCAAGAAGACCCGGGGTTCCACGGTCGCGGTTCGTGCATTATGGTACGTTTAACAAAGAAACTGCTCTTCGCTATCGAGGCGGTACTCGACATTGCCTATAACGGTGGTCAGGCCCCGGTGCGTTCTTCCGAAATTACCGAGCGGCAAGGTATCCCGCGCCGCTATCTCGAACCGGTGCTGCAAGAACTTGTCCGCAACAAGATCCTGCTCGGGATCCGGGGTCCCAGCGGCGGCTATCGCTTGGCGCGCGAAAGGCGGCGGATAAGCCTTGGCGATATTGTGCGGACATTGCGCGGCCTCGAAGGCTCGGAAGATCCGATCAGTGATCCGGCCGGAAGCGAGCTGGGCCACCAGATCGTTCGTCCGTTGTGGCTCGATCTCCAGCAGGAGATGATGAAACGACTCGACACGCTAACTCTCGATGACCTTTGCGGTCGCGCTCACCGTGCCGGCATCAGTGGTCGCGCGACCGAAACCACCGATTTTGAAATTTGAGGGAGGCATCATGGACGCCACCATGCCAGCGGGCCAGAGAGCGGAGTTTCGCGGCCGCGTTTACGACAGCATCACCGAAACGGTCGGCGCAACCCCGCTGGTCCGGATACATCGCATGGCAAAAGAGGCCGGAGCGAAGGCGGACATTCTGGCGAAATGTGAGTTCTTCAACCCGTTCGACTCGGTCAAGGACCGCATCGGCGTCGCGATGATCGCGGCGGCGGAAGCGGACGGCCGCATCAAATCCGGGACCGTGCTGGTCGAGCCGACCTCGGGCAATACCGGGATTGCGCTCGCTTTCGTTTGCGCCGCGAAGGGCTATAGGCTGATCCTGACGATGCCGGAAAGCATGTCGATCGAGCGCCGCAAGATGCTGAAGCTGCTCGGCGCCGAACTTGAACTGACGCCGGCGGCGCAGGGGATGCGCGGGGCCATCGCCAAAGCCGAAGAAATCGCCAATTCGCTGCCCGATGCCTTCATCCCCCAGCAATTCCAGAACCCGGCAAATCCCGAGATCCACCGCCGCACCACGGCGGAAGAGATCTGGCGGGATACGGCTGGCAAAGTCGATGTTGTGGTGAGCGGCGTCGGCACCGGCGGCACATTGACCGGCGTCGGCTCGGTGATCAAGCCGCGCAAGCCCGAACTCAAGATGATCGCCGTCGAACCTGAGGACAGCGCCGTGCTGTCGGGCGGCCCTCCGGGTTCCCATCGCATCCAGGGGATAGGCGCAGGCTTCGTCCCCGACGTCCTCGATACGAGCCTCATCGACGAGATAATCCGGATCGGCAACGACACGGCCTTCGAGCACGCGCGCGAGGCTGCCCGGCTCGAAGGCCTTGCGGTCGGAATCTCATCCGGCGCGGCACTCGCTGCGGCGCTCGAAGTCGGCGCGCGGCCGGAGATGGCGGGCAAGGTGATGGTTGTCGTGTTGCCCGACTTTGCCGAGCGCTATCTGTCGACCCCGCTCTTCGACGGGCTGTAAGGAGTCGCGATGGAACTCAACGAGGAGCAGTTTCAGCGCTATGCCCGTCACCTGATCCTCGACGAGGTCGGCGAGGAAGGACAACTCCGGCTGCTCTCCTCGCGCGTCCTCGTCATCGGCGCGGGCGGCCTCGGCTCGCCGCTGCTGCTGTACCTCGCAGCCGCCGGCGTCGGAAAGATCGGGATCACCGATGCCGACCGGGTTGACCTCACCAATCTGCAGCGGCAGATCGTGCACGCGACCGACCGCATCGGAGCGCTCAAGGTCGACAGCGCGCGCGACACGCTGGCGTCGGTGAACCCCGGGGTGCGCATCGAAACCCACCCGTTGCGCCTTGGACCGGAAAACGGCGAAGCGCTGATCCGAGAATACGATCTCGTTGCCGACGGCAGCGATAATTTTGCGACGCGATATCTGCTGACAGAGCTTTGCTATCGGCTGGAAAAGCCGCTCGTTGCGGCGGCACTGTCGCCCTTCGAGGGCCAGATCTCGACTTTTAGGCCCTATCTCGGGGCCGGCCACCCTTGCTATCGCTGTCTGTTTCGTGACCCGCCGCCACCCGACCTTGTGCCGCGTTGCGAGACCGCGGGCATTCTCGGTGCTGTCGCCGGCGTGCTCGGCACATTGCAGGCGGTCGAAGTGTTGAAGGAATTGTTGCAGCTCGGCGAAAGCCTCGACGGGACGCTGCTGCTCTACGACGCGTTGCGCGCCCGCTTCCATTCGATCCGTATCGCCAAAGACCCGGAGTGCCCGACCTGCGGCACTCACGCTCGAGCCTGAAGAGGGCTGCTCAGCCTCGCCACAGCTCGGCAAAGCGCGTGGCGACGATCTTGTCGTAGGGGACCTCGCCTTCAAGGATTCCGAGATCTCGGGTGAACTGGTTCATCCCGGCAACGAAATCCGGTGAGATCGAGGCGTCGTAGAACGGCAGATCGCGCCGTATCAGCTCGGCAATCAGCTCCGCCTCTTGCGGCGGGAAGAGCTTGCGGCCCACCTCGGTCGCGCGTTCCGGGTCGGTTCTGAGCGCAGCCTGGGTTCCGACGATAGCGCGGATCGCGGCAGCAGTGGTCTCAGGCGAGTGATCGATCAGCCGGTCCGTCGCCGCAACTGAGGCCATCGTATAATTGAAGCAGGGTTTCGGCCCGTCGCCGCGGCGCACGTCGAGGACCACGGTGCCGACCCCGCGGCGCACCGCCACCTCTGTCCCCATACCATTCGCCCAGAACCCGTCGATTTTTCCCTCTTCCAGCGCTCTTGCCGCGGTCAATCCGAAGTTGACGCTGGCCCCGGAGGCTCCGGGTACCGGGGCGATCCTCACCTGATCGCGCTGAGGGTCGATGCCTGCTTCGATGAGGAGCCGGCGCAGACCCATTTCGACCCAGGGCGCGGCGCCGATATGGCGCCCGCGAACGACGCTGAGATCGCCGCGCTGGGCGCCGATATCGGATCGCATGACCAAAAACCAGTACATGCCCTGAGCTTGCGCGCAGAGCAACTTTACGCCTTCCCATTCGGGAAAAGCGGCGAGCGCCGAATGCGCCGAGCCGGCCACGAAATCGACCGCCCCGTCGCGCATTGCTTGATAGGCTTTGTCGACCGGGAAGATCAGCTCGAGCGAAACATCGAGCCCTTCCTGTTTGAAAAGCCCCAGCTCAACCGCCGCCACCGCCGGGAAATAGGAGTTAGAGATCAGGTCCGGTACGGCGAGCTTCATCGCATCACCCTCAGGATTTTGGCGGCTGGGCGGTCATGGCGGCGGGGCACCATTAGCATCAGCAGTATCACGATCGCCAATATGATCACGATGGAGCTTTCGAGAACCGGGATCGGCAGGGCGAGCCGTCAGCTTCGCTCAACCTCGCCCGCGACGCGGTCGAGCGCCTCGGTGATCGTGCGCACTTGTCCTTCATCGAGCGGACCTCTGCCCAGACGGATCGACAGAGCCATCTCCAAATTGTGCATTGCCCGCCGGATCTCTGGCGCCGGGCCGCCGCCTGAGCTGCGGCTCGCCTCCGCCATCCGGGCGAAGATCGCGTCGACGAGCGCCTTGTTGGCGGCCAAGAAATGCGCGCCCTCCTCGGTGATCGAGTAGAGCTTTTTGGTGCCGCCGCCGCTTTCCGATCGCAAATAGCCGAGCTCTTCGAGATGGGTCAAAGTCGGGTAGACGACCCCTGGGCTGGGGCTATAGGTCCCGCCGAATTTCTCCTCGATGGCCTTGATCAGCTCGTAGCCGTGGCTCGGCTTCTCTGCGATCAGCTGCAGCAGGACATAGCGCAGATCGCCATGATCGAAAACACGACCGAGCGGCCCGCGCCGGCCACCACCATGATGGTGGTGGTGACTGCCAAACCGTCCGCCTCCGAAGCCAAAGGGGCCTCGTGCGTGCCTTTGACCGTGGGTACCTCGAAATCTGAACATCAAGAAATCCCTTGTAAATTTACGCGCCGGCGCGTTCAGCAGTGGGTAACAGCTCGGGCCTATAGGTCGGACGGAGCGTCTTGAGCCGCAAAGGAACGGGCGTCCCGAGCCAAAGCGCATAAATACTGTGATCGTCGACCGAATCGTCGGTTAGCGGGTGGATCAGAACGTCGAGACCCTCTCGGTTCAGCATCAGCCATGGGACGAGGTTCTGAAACTCTGCGGTGGCGAAAGTGATCTGAAGGTTCGCCATAGGATGCGGGCCAACCGGACCGTCGCGGAAGCCTCCGAACTTGACGGCAAACTTTTTGCCGATCGCCTCGGCAAGGCGCTCGGCGGTCGGCTTGGTCTCGGTGTTGTAGTAGACGTGGGCGTGATAGCCGTTGACCTCGATTGGCCTGGGTTTTGGATCGGGCATCTTCGTACTCCTCTTGGTTTTGAACCTCACGACTGTTATTAGATATATCGAGATACGCTCGCGTCAAGGATCGTGAACACACTTTGCGAGGCATGATAAGATCGGCCGCCAATGATGAGCGGAGCAGGACGTGAGCGAGCAGCGCGAGCACCAAGGAGCCGATTGGAAGATCCACGGGGTTAAGGTGATCC
>JBARIB010000213.1:0-3035 GCA_049799535.1 Allostellaceae bacterium
CGTGTCGCCCGAGCACGGCCCGCCGGGGACACCGGTGCGGGTCGCGGCGGAAGGGCTGCCGGCCGACACCGATTTCCAGCTGGTCTGGCGCACGGTCGAGGGAAGCTGGAAGGTGGCAGATGGGAAATATCACGGTCGCGAATACGCGCCTGCCGCTTTCGAGGTCGCCACGGTGAAGACCGACGGGGCGGGCAGGCTCGCCACGGCCTTCACTGTACCGGATGATTTCGGCTTCCTCCATGATGTCGTGCTGCAGCAAGGCGAGCGGCTTTTCATTCAGGCGGCCTTCTCCGTCGACATGTCGATGACACTGTCGCCATCGGATGGCCCGGTGGGCACGCCAATCACGATTGTGGTCAAAGGCATTGGCTGGCGGCCGCTCGAAAACAGCTGGATGCTGCTTTACGATAATCACTTTACCGGCTGGATTTCCGCGGTGACCACCGCCGGCTCGGCGTCGTTCACGATCCCGGCGACGGGAGAGCCCGGCGTGCACGTGCTCGAGGTACTGCACGGCGAGTTTACCTTTCCCTACCGCAATATGGGGCAGAGCCCCGAAGGCGGCCGGCCGCGTTTCGCACTGCGCTTCACCGTCACCCCGGGCGCGCCGGTATTACCGCCTCCAGGATCCGAGCAGGCGCAGCAGAGCGTGCGCAGGCTGTCGCCAGCCGGCGCGCTCATGGTGACGCCGCCCTTCGCCGGTGTCGGCGAGCCGGTGGCGGTGAGCGGGGTCGGCATTACGCCGGGCGAGCGCTATGCGCTCGGGTGGACCACGGTCATCGGCAACCGCGTCGGCGGCCATGGCTGGAACGAAGCGTCGAGACCTGTCGCCGAGGCCGTGGCAGATGCATTGGGCCATCTCCAATTCCATTTCGTCGTTCCCGACGACCTGGGCGGGGCACATGCGCTCTCGGTCGAGAACGGCGCCGAAAAGCAAGCAGGAAGCTTCTGGATCAAGCCGACCGCGTTTCCGCTCGATGTCGAACACGGCCCGCCCGGAACGCCTTTCGCTGTGCATCTGAAGGGCGTCGGCTGGACTGAGACCGCGAATATTTACACCGTCGTCTACGACAACAGCTATATCGGCTACGTCTGCGCGTTCAACAGCCAGGGCGATGTCGAGATCCCCTTGCAAGCGACCGGCGATCCCGGCTGGCACTTCATCGACCTTTATCCCGCGATCTATCGCGGCGAAGAGCAGCAGCCCCGGAACTTCATGATCCCGCAGCTGACCTATGCGGACGACCACCCCGGCGAGGACCTGCCGCGCTTCCGCTTCGCCTTCGAGGTGACGGAGGAGTAATGGTCGCTGCAAAGCGGTCGGCTCAGACGATGTGCTCGGGGGTCAGCGCACAGGCCTCCTCGGTGTCGGCCAGCTCGATTTGAATAGTCGCATGCTCTATGCCAAAGCGCTGATGCAATTGTTGCGCGACGGTGCTGAGGACAGCGTCGCCGGGATGACCGCCCGGCATCAGCAGGTGGCAGGTGAGCGCCGTCTCGGTCGTGCTCATGCCCCAGATATGCAGATCGTGCAGGCCGCTCACTCCCGGCACTCGCAGCAGATGCTCACGCACCGCGGCGATGTCGACGCCTTCCGGAACGGCGTTCAAGGCCAGACCCAGCGCGCTTTTCATCACGCCCCAGGTGCCGATCACGATGACTGCGGAGATAACAAGGCTTATCGCGGGATCGAGCCGCTGCCAGCCGGTGAACCAGATCGCGACACCGGCGGCGACAACCCCGGTGGTGACGAGGGCATCTGATGCCAGGTGCAAAAAAGCGCTCTTTACGTTGAGGTCTCGCGTTCCAGAGGCGAAGAGCAGCGCCGTCCCGCCATTGATTAAGATGCCGACCGCGGCGACCGCAATCACAATCCCGGCGGCAACCGGCACCGGATGGGCTATCCGCGAGATAGCCTCCCACGCGATCCCGCCGGTCACCACCAGCAGGATAACGGCGTTGCCGAGCGCGGCCAGGATCGAGCTGCTGCGCAATCCGTATGTGAAGCGGCCGCTCGGCTGGCGCCGGCTGAGCACCGCGGCGGCCCAGGACAGAGACAGGCCGAGGACGTCACCGAGGTTGTGCCCGGCATCGGCGAGCAGCGCCAGCGATCCGGAAAGAATCCCGGCAACCGCCTCGCCGCCGAGATAGGCGAGGTTCAGCGCGATGCCGAAGGCGAAGGCGCGCCCATAATTCAGCTGCGCGTGGTCGTGAGAATGGTGCGTATGGCTGCTGCGGCTGTCGTGCTCCATCGGACGCACCCCGGCAGAGGACGCGCTGTCTGCGGGCTACTGCACTCCCAGCAGCTCGACATCGAACATCAGGGTCGCGTTCGGCGGGATGACACCGCCGGCCCCGCGGGCTCCATAGCCGAGCGCCGGCGGAATGATAAGGGTACGCTTGCCGCCGACCTTCATTCCGGCCACGCCCTCATCCCATCCGGCTATGACTTGGTGTGCCCCGAGCGTGAATTGAAACGGCTGTCCGCGGTCGACCGAACTGTCGAACTTGGCGCCCTTGACGCCGTTATTGTAGAGCCAGCCGGTATAATGCACCGAGACCTTCTTGCCCGCCGTCGCTTCGGCGCCGTTGCCGGCCGCCTCGTCGGTGTATTTCAATCCATCTGGCATCTCGATCACCTGGTTGGTCGCCGCGTTCGATCCTGCGAACGGCGTCACGGCGGCGAGGAGGGCGAGCGCTGCTGCAGCGCCGGCAAATCGCATCACTATCATGGTTTTCCGGTTGTTGTGGCGAAAACGCGTGTTCGGGGCCGGTGGTTCGAGCCCCTCCTACACGATCTCACGCCGCTTCGGAACCGGCCATTTGGTACGAGTTTACCCAGGCCCGCTTTCACGCAGAGCGGCGATGATCTTTTCGGCACGTGGATGGTCGATCGAATGTAGAGCCTCGACTGCTCGCTCGGAGAGGCGCGGCGTCGACCGCGCGAGCCGTCCGAGCAACACGGCGCACTCGTCGTCGGCTATTGGAGCGATCGCATTGATGAGTTCCGCGGTCGGTTCCTCACGGAGATAAGC
>JBARIB010000214.1:0-2653 GCA_049799535.1 Allostellaceae bacterium
GTTCCAAGTAATAGTAGAAACGATCGGGTTCGGGGTTGAAATCCAAGATGCTTGCAATCTGTTGCGTCTGACGTTCATCCAAAGGATATTCGCCGAGGCCATCATCCTGAGGACCGAAACCTGCAATGCGTTTGATTTCTTCAAGAACGCTAGACGGACTGGGCAGATTTCCCTTCATCCGGTCGGTCGCTCTGTCATATGTTACAACGCGATAGATCATCTCAGGGCTCCACAGAACGCGTCGGATCAGGCTCGCCTATCGTTCGCGACGCCGATTGGGGCGGATTGAGCGTTTGGAAGGAATTCAAGAATTTTGCGCCATGCCGAGTTGACGAAATTGCAATATCCGAGTCGTTGACCGTCCGCTGTGGACCGCGCCGTTGACAGCCTGCATAAGGTCATGCTGGGAGAATGGTTTGGCGAGCTTAGGCAGAGTGGGGTCCGCATCCCGCGGCAGTTCTGCATACCCCGTGGCCAGGATCACAGGCATGGCTGGCCACTCGGCTCTGATCTGCTGGATTAGCTGTAGTCCGGTCATTTTGGGCATGGCGTAGTCGGTAATCACAAGATCGGCCGTGTTTTCCCGACGAAGTATCTCGAGCGCTTGCTGTCCCGAGCTAGCCTCAAAAACCCGATGCCCACGATCTTCCAGCATCGCCGCCATGTTGGTCAGGACGAGACTGTCATCATCGACAACAACCACCACGAGCGGTCGCGTTTGCGCTTTCTTCTCTGGTTCGGCAGCAACCTTGGGGGAAAGCGGGGGGAGCCCCTTCACGGTCGGTAGCCAGAGTTCTGCCGTCGTACCCTCGCCTTTGCGACTTTTCAAAAAGAGCCGCCCACCCGATTGTTGGGCTAGCCCATGCACCATCGGCAATCCCAAGCCGGTTCCTTTGCCCGGCTCCTTAGTTGTAAAGAAAGGATCCATGGCTCTCGCCAAGGTCCCTTCGTCCATCCCCTCGCCGGCATCGACCACAGAAAGGCAAACGTATTCTCCGGGCTCGAGGTCGTTGATCTGGTCTCGGGCGACGCTCGCTGGCCGGGCCGAGACGATGATGCCACCTCCATTTGGCATCGCATCGCGCGCGTTGACCATAAGATTGAGCAGCGCCATTTCAAGCTGGTTGGGATCGGCGGTCACGCGGGAAAGACCAAGCGGAAAACGGGTCTCGATCGTTATTGTTGGTCCGATCGAGCGCTCCAAAAGCTCGGTCATTCCACGCACCAGAGCCGGGATGTCGACCGGCTCAAGGTTCAGTTCCTGACGTCTTGCAAAGGCTAACATACGCTGGGTTAATGCGGCTCCCCGTTGCGCGCCCCGAACCGCATTGTCGACTAGACGCATCAATTGCGGCAGCTCCCTTGGTACGCGCCGCTGCAAGAGCTCGAGACTCCCGAGAATTGCCGCCAACAAATTGTTGAAATCATGAGCGATACCGCCTGTCAGCTGTCCGATGGCTTCCATCTTCTGGGCCTGCAGCATCCTGTCGCGCGCGTTTTCAAGCGCACGCTGCGCCTCGTGTCGCTCAGTAACATCGCGCGTGATCTTGACGAAACCGATAATCTCGCCGTGGTCGTCGCGGATCGCATCAACGACTACATGCGCCCAAAAACGCTCGCCATTCTTGCGAACCCGCCAGCCTTCGCTCTCGAACTTGCCCTCGCGGCTCGCCGTAGCGAGGGCTTTTGCCGGCAGTCCCGCCGTTTGATCCTCTTCGGTGTAGAAACGCGAAAAGTGCTGGCCAATGATTTCCGCGTCGTCATATCCCTTGAAGCGGCGCCCTCCAGCGTTCCAACTCGTCACAATGCCGTCGGGGTCAAGCATATAGATCGCGTAATCCGTTACGGCATCGACCATAAGACGATACCGCGCATCGAGCTGCTTCACCTCCTGCCGAAGTTTTTGAGCCTCTCTTCGGCGCATCGCGGCAAGATCAAGAATTGATGAAACTCGCGCCAGCAGCTCACGCGAGCTAAACGGCTTGACAATGTAATCGTCAGCGCCCATCCGCAGTCCGTCGATCTTGGCCTCTTCGCCCGCTCGCGCCGACAGCACGATTACCGGGATCTCTTGCAGATTGGGATTGGCCCGCAGCTGCTCGAGCAGTGCGAAACCATCGACGCTTGGCATCATCACGTCGGTCAAGACCAAGTCGGGCTGTATCTCCGCCGCGGTGAGCAGCGCTTCTTTGCCATCTGAGACGCAGGTCACGTCATAGCGATTAGCAAGCGCCCGGCTGAGATACCCACGCATGTCGGCATTGTCGTCCGCCACAAGGATGCGCAGGCGCTTTTCGCCGGGGTTTTGAGGCGATGGAACCAGCGGATCTTCGGCCCCCTCTGCGCCGGCCGGGAGCCAACGCAGCGCCTCGCTCATAAAGGCCTCGGCTCGGGTTGCGTTCGGGATTTGGTTGCGCGCCCCCTCAATCTGCGCTGGTGGAACATGGGCGCTGCCGAAGGGCAGGCGGACGGTGAAGGTAGTCCCGCGCCCTATGCTGCTTACAACATCGATCGAGCCCTGGTGCAACTTTATTAGTTCGTGCACCAGGGCAAGGCCGATCCCCGTGCCCTCATCGGTGCGTCCTCTGGCTCCCTCAACGCGATGAAACCGCTCGAACAGGCGCGGGATTTCACCCTCGGAAATGCCGATGCC
>JBARIB010000215.1:0-2072 GCA_049799535.1 Allostellaceae bacterium
CCTACGGCCGGCCTGGATGTTGTATGGCGGCGATAGGCCGTTGGCCTCGGCAACAACTCGCATTGGGACGTGATAGGCGTGCGCAATTTCGGACAAGGTCTGTCCGCGTTGTATCGTCACCCACAGCGGGCCGCGTTGTACGGGTTCGTTACTCACTACCGGGGCGGGAGCCTCGACCCGCGGAGCACAGGCCGCAAGCAGCCACCCCACTAGCGACACCCATGATACGCGGCGAAGGCCGCGGCACGCGGCATTACGAATTTTCATGTTTCCCCCCTGCACGCCCCCCGACGCGCAAGCACCTCCGCATTTGGTGGGCGAAGGTCAATTCAAGTCAAGTTCTGGTTCTCCTGCCGGCGTGGCAGCCCGCCCACGAGCGGAACAAACCGCACGAGGCCAAGATCCTCGGTGGTAAACCCGGCGCCGGCGCGGCGAATCCGCACGAGCTGCTGGTCGCGGTGGTCCTCGCCGACCGGGGCGACGAGAACCCCGCCTGCAGCGAGACCGTCGACGAGGTTGGCCGGCACCTCGGCAGCTGCGGCAGTCACAATCACCCGATCGTAAGGCGCCTGCTCGGGCCAACCTTTCGTGCCATCCCCGAATCGGCAGACGATATTGCGCAGGCGCAGTTCCTCGAAGCGGCGCTCGGCATCGCGCAACAGCTCGCGATGCCGCTCGATCGTAAAGACCCGGCGGCATAGGTTTGCGAGAACCGCGGTCTGGTAGCCGGACCCGGTACCGATCTCGAGAACATTCTGGCGTTCGCCGAGCTCGAGCTTCTCGGTCATCAGCGCAACAACATACGGCTGACTGACTGTCTGGCCGCTCCCGATCGGGAGGGCCACGTTCTCGTAGGCTTGGTCCGCAAATGACTCGGGGACGAACTTCTCCCGCGGCGTCTTCTCGATGGCTCCGAGCACACGCGCATCGCCGATCCCGGCGCGGCGAAGCTCCATCAGTAGACGTAGCTTTTTTTGGATCAAGCCTGGATCGGTCGGACCCCCTTGCCCGGGGCTCACCCGAAAATCCTTTTTAAGGACGCGAGTACCGGAATGTTAGTCAGGTTGAGGTAGATCGGCGTCACCGAAACCTGACGCTCGTTGATTGCAGCCAGGTCAGTGCCCGGCTCGGCTAGGCCGTCCTCGCGTACCGGGCCAATCCAATAATAAGGCCGGCCGCGAGGATCGAGGCGCTGGGTGAGATTATCCGCGATTGCGCGCTTGCCCTGGCTGGTCACCGCGATGCCATTGATATCGTCCGGGTTTGCGGCCGGAAAATTGACGTTCATCAACGTATGCTCGGGCCAGGGAAATTGGACCAGCCGACGGATCACCTCCGGTGCGTAACGCGCGGCGGTCTGCCACGGGATCGGCTCGCCATCAATGAAATGCTGACTGAGCGCAATCGCCGGAATGTCGAGCAATGTCGCTTCCAGCGCCGCGGCGACCGTCCCCGAATAGGTCAAATCCTCACCGACGTTGCCGCCAGCGTTGATCCCAGACAAAATCAGGTCCGGGCGGCGCTCGCGCAGCAGGTGCTTGACTGCTAGCATCACACAGTCGGTCGGGGTGCCGTCGACTGCATAGCGTTGCGGCGCCACCTCTGACATCCGCAACGGCCGCCGCGTCGTCAGCGAATGACTGGCGGCGCTCTGTTCCTGCTCCGGCGCGACGACCCAGACGTCTGGCGAAAAGGTACGCGCGATCTCTTCCAACAGTTTGATGCCCGGGGAGGCAATCCCGTCATCATTGGCAACGAGAACCCGTGCCTTGGCGAGGTCGATTTGCCTGTCAGCCATCGGGTTCGATGACCTCCCGCCCCCCCATGTAGGGCTGTAAAACCGCGGGCAACGCGACCGTCCCGTTGTGGCGCTGGAAATTTTCCAGGATCGCGATCAGCGTGCGGCCAATCGCCAGTCCGGAGCCGTTTAGCGTATGTACCGGGAACGTGCCCTTACCCGGCGCCGGGCGATAGCGCGCCTTCATGCGCTGCGCTTGAAACGCACCACAATTGGAGCAGCTCGAGATTTCGCGATAGGTCCCCTGCGCCGGCAACCACACCTCGATGTCGTA
>JBARIB010000216.1:0-1620 GCA_049799535.1 Allostellaceae bacterium
GACTTATTCGCCGCATTCGTTCGGCGCTATGCCAACGGGGCTCTCGGCATCGCTGATGGCTGCGGTTCTGCCGCAGTAACACAATCGAATCCGCTGGGAACTTGACGGAGGATCTGATCGGCGCGCCGCACGAGTATTTGGCCGAGGCAGCTGGGGAGAGCACCCCGGTGGCCCCAGGAGCGTAACTCCCTGAGATGACATCTGGACGAGCTGCGCAGCTGCTACGACTCGCTGCACCGCTCGCGGTCGGGGCGGTTCTGCTCGCCTTGTGGGAGGCAATAGTCCGGCTCGAGAATATACCACCCTACATCTTGCCTGGCCCCGTGCTGATTACCGAGACGTTGTGGACCGACGGGCCGAGCCTATTGGGCTCGCTATTGGTGACCTTGCGCATCACTCTTGCCGCCCTAGCGGCAGCGGCGGTTCTCGGGGGCGGGATCGCAATATTGTTTTCGCTCTCGCGAGTGCTGGCGCTCAGTCTATTTCCCTATGCCGTGACACTGCAGGTGACACCGATCGTGGCAATCGCGCCGTTGATCATCATCTGGGTGCGCGAGCCTTTCCTGGCCCTCTTGGTCTGCGCCTGGATCGTCGCGTTCTTTCCTGTCGTTGCAAACACGACGGTCGGCCTCAATAGCGCCGACCGCAACTTGCTGGCGCTGTTCCGGCTGTATGACGCTTCGCCGGCCCAGACGCTGCGCTATCTGAAATTGCCGACGGCGCTGCCCTATTTTCTCGCCGGGCTTAGGATCAGCGGCGGGCTTGCGCTGATCGGCGCGGTGGTCGCCGAGTTCGTCGCGGGCACCGGCGGGACCGAGACCGGGCTCGCCTTCCGCATCCTCGAAGCCGGCTATCGGCTCGCCATTCCTCGCCTGTTCGCCGCACTCTTTCTGCTGTCGGTGACCGGTATCGTCATTTATCTCGTGCTCGATCTCCTCTCGCGCCTCTTGTTGCGGCACTGGCACGAGAGTGCCTTCGCCGATGAGGACGACGACTGACATGAGGTTGCCACAGTGGTGTTCCACGATCGCTGCGAAATAGCTGTAGCGCGTCGTTGCCCACGGAGACCCTGCTGATCCTTTCGAAACCTCAAGAAAAGGGCACCCCGAGTGCTCCGGGGTGCCCCTAATCCATTACGCTTCAGCCGCGGCCGACAAACGGCATCTTGGTCGCCATTACCGTCAGGAACTGCACATTGGCCTCGGGGGTGACGGTCGCCATGAACACGACGGCGCGAGCGACGTTCTGCACATCCATGGTCGGCTCTTCGATGACGGTACCGTTGGCCTGCGGCACGCCGCGCTGCATGCGCTGGGTCATTTCGGTCAATGCGTTGCCGACGTCGATCTGGCCGCAGGCGATGTCGTATTTGCGGCCGTCGAGCGAGGTCGATTTGGTGAGGCCGGTAATGGCATGTTTGGCGGAGGTATAGGCGACCGAATTGGGCCGCGGCGCATGCGCCGATATCGAGCCATTATTGATGATCCGGCCGCCCATCGGCTTCTGGTCCTTCATAATTCGGAAAGCCTCCTGAGTGCACAGGAAGGAGCCGGTTAAGATCGTGTCAATGACCGCACGCCAGCGGTCGTAGGGCAATTCCTCGATCGGCGCCGCGGCGCC
>JBARIB010000217.1:0-1906 GCA_049799535.1 Allostellaceae bacterium
GCTGCCTGACCATGCAACTGCGGCTGTTCGGCTCCACCAAGCGCTTCGTGCCGCGCATCGGCCAGGGCACTTGGTTCATCGAGGAAGCCAATCGGACCTCCGCGATCGCTGCGCTTCGTCGCGGCATCGATCTCGGCATGACACATATCGACACGGCCGAACTGTATGGCCATGGCGCTGCGGAGGAATTGGTCGGCGAAGCGATCACCGGACGCCGCAATGAGGTCTTCCTCGTCTCGAAAGTGCTGCCAGAGAATGCCTCCCGCTCCGGAACGCGGCTGGCGTGCGAGCAGTCGCTGGCCCGTCTCGCTACCGACCGACTGGACTGTTATCTGCTGCATTGGCGCGGGCGCTTCGCGCTCGAAGAGACGATTGCCGGTTTTGATGACCTTCAGCGGTCCGGGAAGATTCTCTCCTGGGGTGTCAGCAACTTCGATGTCCCCGACCTTGAAGAGGTCCTGGCGATTGCTGGCGAGGGTGAGGGCCACCTCGCGTGCAACCAAGTCCTCTACCATCTACAGGAGCGTACCATCGAGCACGCCGTTCTGCCGTGGTGCGAGACTCAGGGCGTCGCCGTCACCGGATACAGCCCATTCGGCCATGGGCGTTTCCCCGGCTCACAGACGGAAGGAGGCCGTGCGCTTGCTACGATCGCCGAGGCACACGGCGCAACCCCTCGACAAGTGGCGCTCGCATTCCTGACACGACGGCCATCGCTCTTCACGATCCCCAAAGCGTCAAGCTCGGAACATGCCGAGGAAAACGCCGGGGCGGGTGATCTGGAACTGTCTGAGGACGAGATCGCGCTGATCGATACGGCCTTCCCGCGCGGCGCGCGCCGCGCAAGTCTGCCGGTGCTCTGAGCCCGCACGAGCCAACCCGCGGAGTTGGGCGGCTTCAGGTCTGGATCACTCGAATTCGAGGATAACCTGATCGACGGCGAGGCTGTCCCCTGGTTTTGCGCGAAGCTGCGCGATGCGGCCGTCGCGTTCGGCGCGCAGGATATTCTCCATCTTCATCGCTTCGACAGTCGCCAGCGGCTCACCCGCCTTGACCTCCTGGCCCGGCATAACCGCCAGCGAGGAAAGCAGGCCCGGCATCGGCGACAACAGCAGGCGCGAGGTGTCGGGCGCCTTTTTCTCGGGCATCAACGCCCGCAGCTCGGCCGCCCGCGGCGTTAATACCTGCGCGCGCCGTATGACGCCGCCATGGGTCAGCCGGAAGGCTGTTCCGGAGGCGCGTTCAATCTGCACGGTCGTGGTCTGGTGCTCGACGCGAGCCCGCAGCAAGTTCTGGCCCGGATGCCAATCGGTCGTCGCGAGGAGGCTCTCTCCTTCGATTTCCAGTCGGTAAGCGCGGGCTTCCGCCCGCACCGAAACCGCATGACGACGCCCGTCGAGAATGACTGCGTAGTCCTCGGGGATATCGATGCGTACTCCGGCGAGCTTGCCGTCAATTGTCGTCTCGCGCTCCCGAATGCGCCTGTGGGCGAGAGCGGCAGCCAACAGGATCATCCGGTCGGGTTCAACGAAGTCCCGAGGGGGTGCGAATCCTCCGCGAAACTCCTCTGAAATGAAATCAGTCGACAGCGCACCCTCTCGGAAACGGGGTTTTGCCACGACGGCCGCAAGAAACGGAATGTTGTGCTGCACGCCGGCGACATAGAAGTCGTCGAGCGCCCTGCTTAATCTGTCAACCGTGGCGTCCCGGTCCGCGCCCGAGGCGACGAGCTTGGCAATCAGCGGATCGTAGTAGACGCTGATCTCGGCGCCTTCGAAAACGCCGGCATCGAGCCTGACGCCCTCCCCGCTCGGCGGCACATACCGCACGAGCCTGCCGATCGACGGCAGAAAATTGCGGGTCGGATCTTCGGCATAGACGCGCGCCTCGACGGCCCAGCCGGAAA
>JBARIB010000218.1:0-21374 GCA_049799535.1 Allostellaceae bacterium
ATCTCAGTCCCACCGACCCCGACTGCCTTTTTCAATGTCAACGGTTCAAGTGCTTTCTGGACCCGCGTCGGTAACTCGGTGATTTGAAAATGCTCCACTAACGAATTGGCGAGGTGGCGCCTCTTCAGGCGGTCGATGTCGAGCCCTAGCTCCCGCAGAACGGCGATTGTCTGAGCAAGTCTGTTTCCGGTTGAGCCAACGAGAAACCGTCTGCGGAAGGAAGCCCAATGCCTCCGCAACGGCCAGAAAGCCGGAAACGGCGAGTAGGACCGAGATCGCAGAAATTACGATGTTATTCAGGTCCATCTCAGCTCCCCCAATGACCCAAGTCTTGTGGACGGCATCCCGCGTCGGAAGGGCGAGCGCAATCACGATAGGTCGGAGGTAGAACGGATCTGGACGGGTAGTGCAATCGCGAGCAGCGCGATTCAGTGAATTAATGGCGAAGGTCGAATCGGCAAAGCGGTCGGATACGACCCAATTGCCCTGCGCGAGCGCCGGAGCGATGAGACGGGCGACGTGGTCACGGCGCGCAGCGACCAACAACAGGGCTTCACTGATACCGTCCCAGCGCTCGCCCTCGCCCTCCAGCAAAAGCCGCCGGATCGCTTCGGCGCCAGGTGATCCGCCAGGCTCGCGTGTGGTCTGTAGCCGAACGCCGAGCCGCTCAAGCGCCGCGGCCAATAATCCGGCTTGCGTCGATTTGCCGACGCCTTCGCCGCCCTCGATGGTGATGAACCGGCCTCGCCTGTCCGTCACTTCAGCGCCGGTTGCCCCACACTAGATAGCCGGCCAGGGTGGCAATGCGGCCGAAGGCGTCCATGCGATCGACATCGGCGCCGGCGACGAGAGCCACCTCGGCCGGCGGCATCTCGGGAGCGGTGACGATCACCTTCCCGACGGTTTGCCCCTTTTTAACCGGTGCCGGGATCGGGCGATCGTACTCGACGGTTACCTTCATGTCCTTGCGCGCTCGGCGCGGCAAAGTCACCACGAGATCTTTGCTGACTGTAAGCGGCACCTTTGGCTCGGAGCCGAGCCACACCTCGCCATCTTCCACCTTATCGCCCGCCGTAAACAGCCGATAGTCGTTGAACTCGCGAAAGGCCCAGTCGATCAGCCTCTCGCTCTCCTGACCACGCGCCTTCATCGTCGGCAAGCCGCCGAGCACGACAATGACGCGGCGATCCTCGCGCTTGACCGAGGCGGTCAGGCTGTAGCCCGCCTCCTCGGTATGTCCGGTCTTCAGCCCGTCTGCCCCCAAGCCCTTGTAAAGCAGAGGATTGCGGTTGCCTTGCTTGATGTTGTTAAACTCGTACTCGGTTTCGCCATAGTAATGATAATACTCGGGGAAGTCCTGGATTGTGCGCAGCGACAATGTCGCCAGATCACGCGCCGTCATCCAGTGATCGGGGTTCGGCAGACCATCGACATTGGCAAAATGGCTGTCCTTGAGGCCGATTTCCTTGGCCTTCTTGTTCATCAGCTCGACAAAGGCTTCCTCGCTCCCGGCCAACCCCTCGGCTAGCACGAGGCAGGCATCGTTCCCCGACTGGATGATAACGCCCTTCAGCAGATCATCGATCTTGATGCGACCGCCGATCGGCACGAACATCTTCGACCCCTGCAGCCGCCACGCACGCTCGCTGACGGGCAGTTCGTCATCGAGCTTGGCACGCCCCTGCTTCAGCATGTCGAATACGACATAGGCGGTCATAATCTTGCTCATCGACGCCGGCGGCATGCGTTCGTCGGCGCCCTTATCGAGCAGCACCGTCCCGGTGTCGGCTTCGAGGACCAGCGCGTGCTTCGCCTGCGTATCCAAAGCGGCCCCTGGCTGCGTGGGCGCCTGGCTAGCCGGAGCCGGTTGTGGTTTGGGATGGACGCGCGCAGCGCCCGCCGGAAAACAAATGGCCGTCGTAAATAGCAGGGCGGCAGCTACCGCCCCGATGTAACTCCGCATCCTCCAGTCCTGGAAGCGGCCCGTTCTCTCATTCATCTCACATGCCCGCCCTGCTGGGTCAGTCGACGACAATTCGTGCCTCGGGATACCGCCGATGCCAGCGCCTGTCGGCAGTCTGTCTGCATGATGCGTCATTCAAAGTTTGCGCATTTTTCCGGACCGAGAACGACCCGGCCTGAAACACGATCCGCCTGAAACAAGATCCACGTCGCAGATACTCGCGGCGATCACCCTCTCGCCATGCTGTCTGCGAGATAGCCGACGGCGGTGGCAAAATAGGTGGACTTGTTCCACTTCATGATCGTGCGGAAATTGTCGTACACGAGGAAAGCCGGCCCCCCGGCGCCGTCTGGCATGACCAGCGAGGCTTGGTTTTCTCTACCCGCGAGCGGCCCTGCATCGACGCCGCGAATCCCCAGGCGGCTCCATTCGCCGGTGGCCCTGCGGACCTCCAGCCCGGTGAAGCGGGTGTCGAACCCGGCGGGCAGTATGACTTCTCGCCCCCACCCCTCGCCGCCGCGCCAGCCCAGCCGGGCAATGAAATTTGCGATCGAGGCCAAGACGTCGGCACGGTCATTCCAGATGTCGCGCCGCCCGTCCCCGTCGTAATCGATCGCATATCCGAGGAAGGTGGAAGGCATGAACTGGCATTGCCCCATCGCGCCCGCCCACGACCCCATCATATTGTCGGATCGGATGTGACCCTGATCGATGATGCGCAGAGCGGAGATCAGCTCGCCGCGGAAATAGGAGCTGCGCCTGCCGTCATACGCCAGCGTGGCGAGCGAGGAGACCACCGCGTAATTGCCCATGACCTTGCCGAAATCGCTCTCGATCCCCCACAAGGCGACGATAAATCGCGGTTCGACATTAAAGCGCCGCCAAATCCCTTCTAGCAGAACGCGGTTTTCCGCCAGTTGCCGCCGCGCATTGTCCATGCGCTGGGCGGTGACGACCTTGTCTAGATACTCCGCAAACGTCAGTTGCCGTTCTGGCTGTTTGCGATCGAGCTCGATGACGTGTGGCAGGAACTCGGCATTGCGCAATGCGATATCAATCGTCGATGCCCGCACGCCTTGCGCCGCGGCCTCGCGACGAACGCCGGAGAGAAAAGCGTAGAAATCTCCTTCCAGCGCTCCCCACGCCCGCCCCCCTATGCCCGATGCGGCGACAAAGGGAACGGTAAAAACCAGCCGACGGCTTACTCCGCGAGGCGCTATCAAAGCACTCACCGATACTTGCAACCTTTCGCCGCCTCTTGCCACAACCGAGCACAAACGCGCAATGATCGCGGCCTTCCTGCCGCGCATTCTGCCCTCTTCATCCATTTCGCCAATCGGGTGCGCCGACATCGGCCCCGAATCGCGGGGATCCGCCCTGCAGGCTTTTGATGCTTGTTCCACTTCTGGGCAAAGCCTATCCTGATGCCAGGCTTTCAAGGGAGGATGGCATGGGACAGGTTCTGGGCCTCGGTGTCACTCACTTTCCACCACTTTCCGGCACCGACGAGAATTTGGGCCGCATTCTGAAACGCGCTCTCGAAGACCCCGCAATCCCAGAAAAATTGCGGCATCCGGATGGCTGGCCGGCGGCGATGCGGGAGGAATACGGCGCCGATGCGGGACTGACCGCCGCCCGGCACCACCGCGAGGCATTACTCACCGGGTTCCGCAACGCGCGGCGGGTTTTGGACGAATTCGCCCCTGATCTCGTGGTGATCTGGGGTGATGATCAGTACGAGAATTTCAAGGAAGACATCATCCCGCCGTTTTGCCTGCTGGCCTATGAATCGCTGACGACCAAGCCGTGGCAATACTATCGCGGCCCCAATGTCTGGAACGAGCCGACTGAGAAGACGTTCGAATACAAGGGCCATCGCGATGCCGGGAAGTTCATCGCCACTGGTATGCTGGAGGCCGGCTTCGACGTCTCTTACGCATACAAGCCCTTGCACCACCAGCTCGGCCACGCCTTTTTGAACACGCTGCTGTTCCTCGATTACGACCGCAAGGGTTTCCCCTATCCGGTGGTGCCGTTCCAGGTGAATTGCTACGGCAGCCGGGTCGTCGCACAGCAGGCGGGCGCCCGCGGGCTGAGTCAGTTCCCCAAGGAAGACGAGCTCGACCCCCCCTCCCCTGCCCCGTGGCGCTGCTTCGATCTCGGCGCGGCTTGCGCCCGGGTCGCCGAGAAGAGCCCATGGCGCGTTGCGCTGATCGCGTCGTCCAGCTGGTCGCACGCTTTCCTGACGCCCAAGAACTATTTGCTGTACCCGGATGTCGAGGCCGACCGTGCGCTCTACGAGGCGCTGCAGGCTGCCGATTATGCGACCTGGCGGAAGCGGCCGTTGAGCGCGATCGAAGACAGCGGCCAGCAGGAGGTCCTGAACTGGATGTGCCTGATGGGCGCGATGAACGAGCTCGGGCGGCGGCCGACTGAAACGTCCTACGTGCAGAGCTATATCTTCAACTCGAACAAGTGCTTCGCCGTATTCGAGCCCTAAGGTCATGCCCGACCTGCCGGGGAAAGGGCTGGCTCGGGAGCTGAGCGAGAAAAGCCGAAGCGAGATCGGCGCGACCCCTATGACGGAAGTAATCCAGGCCATCGGCCGCGATGGCCTGGATGACGATGCTGTCCACCGCCTGATTGGGCGGCTGTGGACCCTCGAGCGGATGTTTTATTACATCTACGGCGGCTGGGGTCAGGGCCTCGAAATCAACGACTTCCCCCCTTCTGTCAAATATTTGTTCTCGAAACAGATCGTCGACGAGTCGACCCACGAGATGCTCTATCTCGATGCACTCTTACACAAGGGGTTCGCCGCCACCCAGAAGGACGTCTTCCGGCACCCCTACGGCCATTTCGTGCTCGACTCGGCGCTTGCCTATTACGTCTTCTCGTTGCGCAATCTCGCTACCTACCCCCATCCGATCAGAATCGCAGCGCTTAATTTGGGACCCAAGATCATCGAGCTCGGCTGGATGGAGGGTCTGACCGAATCACTCACCGACCCCGTCCTCAAGGGCGTGTTCGAGAGCCAGTTTGTCGAGAACCGTAGCCACATCAATATGGGACGCCGCATCGTCGAGGAGTTCGTGAAGGCGCCGGTGGAGGCCGAGCTGTGCCGTTGGGCGTGCGCTGTCGCCAAGCGCGATTACAGCCGGTTTCTCGGCGAACTCAGCGCCTTTGTGCTCGGCCGCGAGGTGCCGGCACCGCCGGCGCCGCGGCGGCAGGTGACCGACTGAGGAAACGGGGCATGTCCAGTCTGAAGATCGACCACGGGCGCTGCACCCAGTGCCGCATGTGCTACATCGTCTGCCGCGAGATCGACATCAATGCCGTCTATGTCGCATTGGAGCCGTTGCACCGCATCGAGATCGATCTGCAGAAATGCACTTACCCCGGCTGCACGGCGTGCCTGATGTATTGCCCGGCGGAGGGTTCGATCGTCGAGGTCGAGACTGGCCGCTCGATGGTGCCGCCGCCCCCCGAAGCTTGGCAGGAGGCTTGACCCATGCATGCCATCCTCGAACAGTTTTTGGACAGATGGGTTTGGCCGACAATGCCGGGCGCCCCTGGGGCTGAGTTCCGTCTACGGCTCACCAGGGAAAAATGCGTCAAGGGGTGGGAAATCTCATTGCAGCGCACGCTCGGTGAGATCGAGGAAGAGCTCGCCAGCAACGACGAGGACTGGAAGAAAGAGCGCGCACTGCGCGGTTACGCCGCCGAAGGCGTGCATATGTCGATCAAGCAGATGTCGGGACAATTGCTGTCGGTCGATATTGCCGACCAAGAGCGCTACATCGACCTGCAGCGGATGCGCGCGCGCCAGATCTGGGACGAATGCAAGCACAGCAAACTGCACGCCGACGTCCTGCTCGGCAAAGGCTGGATCAAGGACGAGCGCGAATTGATGGGGATTGCGCAAGCCAATACCCAGCCGTTGCCCGCGTATTTCGGCCTGTCGATGATGTTCCCGCACATCCACCCGCTGGCCCGCGCCGCGCAGAACTATTACCAGGAAGCCAATGCCTGCATCGGCATTATGGCCTATCTCGACCGGGTCGATGATCCACTGGTCAGGCACGAGCATTTGAGCCAGCGCGACGAAGAGCTGATGCACTTCATGGAAGGCAAGTTCCAGATCGATTTCCTGTGCGGGGCTCCCGAGGCGCAGACAGCGGTCGAGGAGTCACTGGATTATCTGCTGCACCAGGTCGGCGGCATAAGATGAAGGTGCGGATCGAGTACGCGATCTGCAATTCCTGCGGCCTCTGCCGCGAGGTCTGTCCGGAATCGGCAATCCGCCCTACCCTGCTCGAGCCGCGGCATCTTTACGAAGTGCAGGAATTGAAATGCACCGGCTGCGGCGAGTGCCTCGAATACTGCCCTGCCCCCGGCGCATTGGTGCAATATGAGACGTAACGAGGTTGTCATTGCGAGGAGCGCAGCGACGAAGCAATCACGATGACCGAGCGATAATCGGTACGAGATTGCTTCGCTGCGCTCGCAATGACGGAATAGAGGGAGAAACTGATGGCGCGCGAATATAACCTGATGTCGGCCGACGGGCATCTCGAAGTGCCGCCGGAGCGGTGGGTGCACCGGGTGCCGGAAAAATACCGCGACCGCGCGCCGCACACGGTTCACCTACCCGATGGCGGCGATGCGCTAATGATCGAGGGCCAGCCGCTGTTGGAGGCGAATTTCCTCGACCTGCGCGCCGGCCGCGCCGAGGGGACATGGCAGCCCTTCGGCCTCAAGGTCGCCGACGCCGCCGGTACCGGCTCGCCGGAGCAGCGGGTCAAGGAGCAGGACCAGGACGGCATGGACGCCGAGGTCTTGTTCGCGGCAATGGTCGCCGGCCCCGTATTCTGGCGCAACATCGCCCATGACGAGGTCTACAAGGCGGTGATCCGCGGCTACAACGACTGGCTTGCCGAAGAATATTGCGCCGTCGCGCCGGACCGCCTGATCGGCATGGGGGTCATCCCGATCACCAATGTCGACGACGCGATCGCTGAGATGAAGCACTGCAAAAAGCTCGGCCTGAAGGGCGTGCTGTTGGGCGCGTTGCCCAATGCCAAGGGCTATCCGACGCCAGAGGACGACAAGTTCTGGGCGGCGGCGGTCGATATGCAGATGCCGGTCACTGTGCACGTGCAATTCTACCGGACCGGCCCGCGCGCGACACAGCCAACCTTCAAATACCCGAAGGAAGACCCCGTGATCATGCAAAGGCTGCGGCGGCCGTTCCTCGAATGGCTGTGCAATTTCGGACTGGCGCCATCGGTCAGCATTGCCCAGCTTGTGTTGGCCGGCGTGTTCGAGCGCCATCCGAAGCTCAAGATCTTCTTTGCCGAGACCCGCCTCGGCTGGGTCCCGTTCTGGCTCGAGCACATGGATCTGTGGTATCAGCGCCACCTCGGCTGGGCGCAGGAATATTTGGGCTTCAAGCCGTTAAAGGAATTGCCGAGCCATTATGTCCGCCAGCACGTCTATTTCAGCGTGCAATACGAGCGCGTGGCAATCGAGGAACGCCAGCATGTCGGCGTCGACCGCATCATGTTCGCCACCGACTTCCCGCACATCGAGAACGAATGGCCCAATTCACGGCCGATCATCGACAAGATCTACGCCGACATCCCGGAAGCTGACAAGCGCAGGATCTGGGCCGGCAATGCCGTCGAGTTCTTCGGGCTGGCGAAGTAAGCTTATCCCGCAATAGGGCCCCCTCTCCCGCCGCCGCTGGAGAGGGAGTACCCGAGCCCCCAAGGGCGTGCCGTTAAGGGTTAGCTCAGTTCCCGAGGAAGGCTTTGGCTTCGGCGAGTTCGGGACGGTTCGTGTCGGCGCTCGCGACCGTCACCAGCTTGCCGTAGGCTTCGCGCGCCTTTGCCGTGTCGCCGGTCCCTTTGGCGGCCCGCGCGACCCCGAGAACGCTGCGGAAGCGGTTGCGCTCGGTGCTCACCGATTGCTCGTATTCCTTCAGGGCCGCAGCCGGATCGTTGAGTTCGAGCAGCAGGTCGGCGAGGAGCTCGCGTGCCGGCAGGACCTCGGCCGGGGTTGCCGGGTGCTTGTCCATCGAGGCGTCGAGATCGGCCGCTGCGCGTACGAGCTCGACGGCCTCCTTGTCGTTGCCCTGGGCATGCGCCAGGATGCCGGCGGCACCCAGTCGCTGGACCTCGACCTGCTTGGCCCAGTAATCATTCTTGGCTTGATCGAGCTCTTCCTTCAACGACTGCAGCTTGGCAATTTCGGTCTCTGCACCGGCGATGTCGCCGGTATGAGCAGCTCCGAGAGCGCGCGTGAACGAGATCATCGCCTCTGCCCATGGGAAGCGCTCCCAGGGAAAGGCCATCGCTGGCGGGGTCAGGGCAGCGGCCTCTGACCAGTTCCGGCGTTCGACGGCATAACGCGCCGGTATTGCTGCAAGGGCATAAGCCATCGGCAAATTTGGCCCCTTCGCTTGCCCGAAGGACCGCAACTCCTCGACGACCTGCTTGGCTTCGCGGTCCTGCCCGATCTGCAGGTAGGCGTATTCCAGGTAATCCAACGAGTGGACGGTCTCGCCGTCGAACGCGTCCGGTCCGAGCTCCTCCCGGACATAGCCGAGCGCGGCGGCCGAGGAGGCGCGGTTGGCGTCGATCGATTGCCGCCACATTCCCAGCCGCGTGAAGATGTGGGACGGCATGTGCAGCGCATGCGGCACCGCCGGTGCGATGGCCGCATAGCACAGCGCCGCCGTCAGCCCGTCCTCGGCCAGCGCAGGCGAATCATTGGCATGGATCAGGTAATGCGCGACTCCCGGATGATTGGGCAGCTCGGCATTGACCTTATCGAGAAGCGCCTTCGCCTTTTTCTGATTGGTGTAAGTCTTGTCGGTCGGCGGCGCAGTCGCAAGTAGCGCGAGCGAGTAGAACACACTGCCTTCGCGATCGTCGGGATAGCGCTGGTGGACCTGCTCCATGGCTTTTTCATATGCGACGGCGCGCGTCCGGTGATCGACCTTGTCGTTGTCCCGGTAGAACGCCGCGATCGCCGCGATGTAGTCGCTTTCGCGGTCGGTCTTCTGCTTCGCGGCTATCGCCTTGTCGACCGCCTCCGAGCCCGCCTTTAGCGCGGCCGGATTGGGCGGGTACCACAGCGGGTACCAGTGGCTCATCGCCACACCCCAATAGCCCATCGCGCAATCGGGCTCGACCTCGGTCACCGCAGTAAAGGCCTTGACCGCCTCGTCGTACCAGAAGGAGTGCAAAATCCAGACGGCATGATTGAATTTCTTCTGCGCCGCCGCACTGCAGGAAATCGGGAAAGCGACCTCGCTGCTCTTTGCCGCGGCGGGCGCTTTGTCGCCAGTTTCCGCAACGGCACTTGCTAGACCAGCAAGGCTTACAAGGCCTGCCGAAAGGATCGCGGCGGCGATACGAGACGACTTCATGGCCCCTCTCCTTTACAGAAGTCCTCGAAACCTCAATTTTTCGCGCAGTAGTACCGCAACTTTTATTAAAATATACAGTGTTTTGCGCAGCGGTCAATCTACCTCTACCCGTTACGCCGATGTTGCCTTTTAAGCATTAAATGTGGTAACTTTACACTCGTAACAAACGGATGATTTGCCAGAGATGAGCGTGAACACGGTAGAAGAACAGCGAAGAATAGCCAGTAACAGCCAGCATCGCTGCTGTTCTCGCCCACGCGGCACTGCGGGAATGCCAGGATTTCTGCAGCAGCAGACCACGGCTGGCTGACATTTCGCTGCAGATAACAGCAAAAACAGCCAGCGCAGGCCCGGGCGGGGCATTATGGTGCCGATGAGCGCGTCCTCTTGCGCGGCTCCTCTTTCGAGATTGAGATTGAGAGCCGGAGTTGACAAGGTGGCCACATGGAGAAAGCAATACCTGCCAAGCGCGTCCCGGTCGAGCTCGCCGCCGGACGAAGCGGAGCCGAACGGCTGAAACGCGACGAATCCGCTCTGCGGAAGCACGTCGACACGTTCCGAGGCTCGGACCGGCTGTCCCGCGACGAGGCTCACCGAAGAGAGGCCCCTGCGGGGGCAGGGAGAGCCGGCAACCTGGTCGGAGGGGAAGATGGGTGAATTCGCCTTAGGGCAGGCCGTGCCGCGATTCGAGGATCCGCGGCTGTTGCGCGGCGGCGGCCGCTATGTCGACGACATGGTGCTTCCGCGGATGGCGTTTGGCCATGTATTGCGCTCGCCGCATGCGCATGCCCAAATCCGCTCGATCGACACGACTGCCACAAACGCCGCGCCGGGGGTGCTCGCCGTGCTGACCGGAGCGGATTGGGAGGCCTCGGGTTGGGGTGACTTGCCCTCTGCCGCGGGGAATAAGCGGCGCGACGGTTCGCCCGCTTATCGGCCACGCTATCCTGCTCTGGTGAGGGATCGGGTGCGCTGGGTCGGGGACTACGTGGCCTTCATCGTCGCCGAGACCGCACATCAGGCGGCAGACGCGGCGGAGCTGATCGCGGTTGAATACGAGCCGCTGCCGGCGGCCGTCTCGACCGCGGAGGCCCTCGAGCCGGGCGCGCCGCGCGTCTGGGACGAGAGCCCGGACAATATTTCTTTTGTCTATCTCGAAGGCGACAAGGCGGCGACCGACGCTGCTTTCGCCCGCGCCGCGCATATCGTCCGACAGAGATTCGTCATCAACCGGGTGACCGCCGCCACGATGGAGCCTCGCGGCTGCATTGGCGACTACAACGCCGCCGCCGACCACTACACGATCTACACGACCTTGCAGCGCACCCACGCCTACCGCTCCGAGCTGGCGCGGCAGATTCTAAAAGTCCCGGAGAGCAAAGTCCGCGTCGTCGCCGGCGACATCGGCGGCAGCTTTGGCATGAAGTCGGCGATCTATAACGAGGTCGCACTGGTATTGCTTGCCTCGAAGCTGACGGGACGGCCGGTCAAATGGACGAGTACGCGCACGGAGGCGTTTCTCGGCGACGCGCAGGCGCGCGACAATGTCACCGAGGCCGAGCTGGCGCTCGATGCCGAGGGCCATTTCCTCGGCCTCAGGGTCAAGACGATCGCGGCGGTCGGGGCCTATCCGCAAGCCGGTTCGAACGCCTTTGTCGCCAATCTCGGAACCTTGGCCGGCGTCTACCGCACGCCGGCGGTGCATGCCGATGTTACCGCGGTGTATACCAACACGAACCCGATGCGGGCCTATCGCGGGAATGGCCGCCCGGAGGCGGCTTATGTCATCGAACGAATGGTCGACCTGGCGGCCGCCGAGGTCGGCATCGACCCGATCGAGTTGCGTCGGCGCAATATGATCCCGCCCGACGCGATGCCGTTCAGATCCGGCCTGACCTTCACCTACGACTGCGGCGAGTTCGAAATGGGCCTCGATATGGCGCTCGATCTTGCCGATTTCACCGGGTTCGAGGAACGCCGAGCGGAGGCGCGGCGCCGCGGTAAATTGCGTGGTATTGGCATCTCGAACACAATCGAGCGCGCAGCGGCGGGCGGCTTCGAGGCCGCCGAGATCCGCTTCGACCGCACCGGCACGGTGACGTTGCTAACAGGTTCGATAACGCAGGGTCAGGGGCACGAAACAGTCTATAAACAATTGCTCTGCGACCGCCTCGGCATCGATCCCAGTCAGGTGCATTACGTGCAGGGCGACACCGACAAGGTGGCGATCGGCGAAGGCACCGGCGGTTCGCGTTCCGCTTCGCTCGGCGGCTCCGCGGTTCATCTCGTGACCGAGAAGATCGTCGCCAAAGCCAAGATCGTAGCTGCTTCCGTGCTCGGCGCCGATGGTGACGAGATCGATTTCGAGGATGGCCTCTTCTCCGCTCCCCGCTCGAACCGCAGGTTGACGATCGGTGAAATCGCGCGGGAGTCGTTGAACCCGGAAAACCTGCCGGAAGGAATGGACCTCGGCCTGATCGCCGGCGCCACCTTCAGCTGCAAGGAGCAGAACTTCCCGAACGGCTGCCATATCTGTGAGGTCGAAATCGACGCGGAGACCGGCGAGGTCGACATCTTGCGGTACAGCGTCGTCGACGATGTCGGGACAGTCATGAACCCGCTGTTGCTGGAGGGCCAGATCTGCGGCGGCATCGCGCAAGGCGTGGGTCAGGTCCTCATGGAGGACATCCGCTTCGACCCAGGTTCGGGCCAGCTGCTGACCGGGTCGTTCATGGATTACGCGATGCCGCGCGCGAGCGACGTCTCGGCAATCCATTGCGCCAGCAACCCGGTGCCGACCAAAACGAACCCGCTCGGTGTCAAAGGCGCCGGCGAAGCCGGCAATGTCGGCGCCCTCCCCGCCGTCGCCAACGCGCTCGTCGACGCCCTCTCCCCGCTCGGCATCCGCCATATCGAAATGCCAGCCACCCCGGAGAGAATCTGGCGGGCAATTCGCGGGTCAAGCAGCAGGTCGCTTCAGTAAGAGGCGGTCAGCCCTGTTTTCGCCAAACCAGGTTATAGGCGCAGTACCCCACGACCTGACCTCTGATCTGCTGGGCGTCGATGCGGCCGTCGAATTTTTGGCCGTAGCCGGTGCTCATCGGAGCGGGCGACTGCGCGCTGACCGACAACGCCGTTATTGCCAGCAGAAAAGCAACCGCCCCTCCCCTTATTCCGCCGCCTGCGGCATCTGCCTGAGGTCAGTTGAGTAGCGCAGATGGACCGGAGCGTTCAGCTCGAAGGGGTCTTTGAGGCCCAATTCCTTGCCGATTTCGCGCATCGCCGGCATCACTTCCTGACCCAAAAGGCGGATGCAGGTGCGGGCATCCTCGTTGCTGACCGAGCCGTCATTGCCCCACAGCCCATAGATGCTGGGCCGCGTCTCTTCGAGGACGCGGCGCAATTTCGGGATCACCGTCTTGGGGGTGCCGTAAAAGACCCGCCCGTCGGCGACCTGCGTCTCGAATGTCGGCCGGCCGCGTGGGCTCTCCGCCCGGCCGACAGCGAACTCAACAAATTGGCGGCGATGCTCGGGCGAGAAATAGCCTGACGGGCTCGACCACACCGGATGCGCCAGGCCGGTGAACTCGCCCTGCATCCACAGGAATTGGCGGGCGTTCTTCTCCGCCTTTTCCTCGCTGTCGGAGACATGTACCTGCTGCAGATAGCCGCGATTCTGGGGCCCGGCCTCGTAACCCACTTCCCGCGCGACCTCATCGTAGAGTTTCCAGATGTTCTTCGTCGCCTCGATCGAGGTGTTGAGCGCAATGTAGGGATAGCGCTGCTTTGCCGCCCAGATGATTGTCTCCTTGCTCAAGACGCCCGGAATCCACACACGCGGATAGGGCTTTTGCAATGGCACCGCCCACGGGTTGACGACACGCTGCTGGTAGTGCGTGCCTTCCCAGCGGAACGGACCCTCGCGCGTCCACGCGGCGACCACCAGATCGTGCGCCTCCTCGAAACGCTCGCGGTTGTAGGCGGGGCTGACGCCGTTGGCGAGCTGCTCCTGGCCGCCGCCGCGGACAAAGCCGGAGACCAGCCGGCCCTTCGAGATCATGTCGATCATCGCCAGCTCTTCGGCCAGCCGCACCGGGTTCTCGGCCAAAGGCAGCGGGTTGCCGAGCAGGACGATCTTTGCCTTCTTGGTCACCGCGGCGAGGATCGATGCGAAGATGTTGCATTTCGCCTGCATGCAGAACGGCGCATTGTGATGCTCGTTCAGCATGAAGCCTTCGACGCCCATCTCCTCGGCATAGATGTATTGCTCGAGATATTCGTTATAGAGCCGGCTGCCGGCGATCGGATCGAAATACTTGTTCGAAAACATCAGCGCGGTGGCGCCGAACTCAAGCCCGATATCCGCGGGGTAGGCGGACATCGGCTGCTCGGTGAAATACATCACATGCATGAATTCCTCCTCGCCGGAGTATTCCGGCAGACCCGCTAGTTCTCCTCGATGAAGGACCGAACCAGACGCGCCAGCTGATCCGGCTGCTCCATCTCGACACAGTGGCCGCAGGCGCGCACGAGTTCGAAGCGCGCGTTCGGCAGCAATTCCGCGTATTTCTCGCCGGCGCTTTTCGGCACCACCTTGTCGTCGTCGCCCCAGACGACGAGCGCCGGAGTGCGCACCCCGCCGAGCAAATGCGGCAGGGTCTGACTGTACATGTAAGGCTTCCAGGCGATGCGGAAGCACATCTCGCGGCAGAGATCCCAGTCGACCAGCTGATCGGTCGTCACATCGCCATAGACCCGGGCAAAGGCCTGCTGATCATGGAACCCGGCACGCGCGTAGTCGATATAGCTGACGATCGCCTGGTCGAAGATGTCGCCGTCGGGCGGCTTCAAGCCCATCGCCCCAACCAGCACCAGCCGATGCAGGTCGCGCGGCGCCATCGTCGCCATCTCGGCCGCGATCCAGCCGCCAAAGCCGAGACCGACGAGCGAGGCCCGCTCGATCCCGAGATCGGAGAGCAACCACTGATAGATCACGGCGAGATCGCGCACGCTGCGCAGCCACTCCGGGCGTGCCGACTTGCCGTAGCCCGGGTGGTGCGGGACGAGCACATCGAAGCGTCTCGCCAATTCCTCATAAAAGGGAAGTTGGTCCGGGCTGCCTATGTCGTGGTGCAATACCAAAACCGGCCGCCCGTTGCCGGCGCGCGCCAGGAACAGCTTTGTGCCGGCGACTTCGACGACCGTTTCGCTCCAGCCCCTTCCCGCTGCCATCGCCCTACCCTCGTGACCCCGCGTGCAGGAGCGTAGCGCCATGCTGCCGGATCTCGCAACCAACCGTTTGATCATTGCAGGGTTGCAAGTTAGTAAGCGCAAGGGATGATAGGGTAGACTTATTAATTCTTCCGGGAATCATGTCTGAGAGCATCTACTCGCGTCCCAGTCGCAAATATTTGTCCAGGAATATAACTGCCCATTCTACTGGCACTCAAAGCTGCGTAACGGTTGCGGCCTCTAGGCAAAGCATCCCGATATGCTGCAGCTGAATAACTCAACCAAATCGCTGCGACAACTTTGCTCGTTGCCAAGCGGATAACGATCGGTAAGCAATCATGACATCGGAAGCAGAGGGGGGAGCTCCGCCGAGCCATGATTTTGACTGAATTTACTTCCCGCGCCCGGAGTGTCATGTCGGGGTTGCTGATGTTGTTCGGTGTCTTGCCGCATGCCAGGGCGCAAATGACAACGAAAGACGATACCGCACCGGTGCAAGCCGAACGGCCCGGGTCCGAAACGGTCAAGACGGATCCTAAGACTGGCGATACCCTTGTCGAGCAGCACGGAGTTGCCTCTTGGTACGGCCGGGCTTGGCGCGGGCGCCGAACGGCCAGCGGGTCGAAGTTCGACGAGCGCGGGATGACCGCGGCGCATTTGTGGCTGCCGTTTGCGACGAAGGCGCGCGTCACCAACCTTCAGAACGGCCGCTCGGTCGACGTTGTGGTCACCGACCGCGGTCCCTATCACTCGGGCCGCATCATCGACCTGTCCGCCAAGGCGGCCGAAGCGCTCGGAATCAAAGAGTGCGGGATTGCCGAAGTGATCCTCAGCGCCCAGTTCTAGCAACCCCTCATAGGCTTCCGCTCTTGAAGAAGAGGCCATCGTCGAGATCCTCGGCGTCGAGATCGCTGGCGTCGAGATCGCCGGGGCGCTTCAGCTTCAGAGATTATTAACTGGCGTTATATTAAACGCCGTGGCGCTCGCTATCCGTACAGCCCGCCGGATTTAACCAGCGGAGCTCCGGATGATGCGACGGCGTGATGGGAACCAACAAAACGCCGCTAGGCAACCATTAATGAACAGCCCACACCCGGACGCATCCTTTCCGCCATAGAGGGTGGTGTCGCGGTCTCGTGCCCAACGCCTAAACCGAACTGAAATGTTTACCGCTTTGAATTTTCGCCAGCTCGGCTAATGAAATTGGACTTTAGAACCGTTCTACACTTGCGTAAATGATATGTTTCGTATATGTTGGTGTTTCAAGTCTAGCCGGTATCCGTCTTGCGTTTGCAATGAACGACAGCCGCCGTTCCACCTAATTAACGCATTAAAGTGGATGAATTTTGGGGATTACTTTACCACAATTTTAGACCCTCGTTCGGCAAGGATGGGACCACGGGATGTCGGTAATCAATAATACTGCCGTGCAGCATCGGCGCGAGGTGAATGCTGGCGAGCGCTTTGGGTTTGGCCGGAACTGGACGCGGTTCTTGAAGCGACTGAACCAGGCCCGCATCGCCGAAGCAGAAAAGAATTTGATTGAATTCCTGGGAGAAAAATCGCTGACAGGCAAGACCTTCTTGGATATTGGGAGTGGTTCAGGGCTCTCGTCCCTCGCGGCCTGCCGCCTGGGGGCAAAAGTCACCTCGTTTGACTATGACAGCCAGAGCGTGGCCTGTACCGAGGAGTTACGGCGGCGTTATCTAGCGGGTGACACCTCTTGGAAGGTCGAGCAAGGTTCCGTCCTCGACACCCGGTATCTCGCCGGGCTGGGTCAGTTCGATATCGTTTATTCTTGGGGTGTCTTGCACCACACAGGTGCGATGTGGCAGGCGATGGAAAACGTGAAGCCTCTGGTGAAATTGAACGGGCTTTTGTTCATCGCCATCTACAACGATTGCGGTGAAGTCAGCAAATGGTGGCTGCAGCGGAAACGTCGGTTCAACACATTGCCGCGAGTCGTTCGGCCGTTCTACGTCGCTTACGTCTGGACGCCGCAGGAACTGAAATCGCTTATTAGCTACGCGCTCTCGGGGCAGATCAGGACTTACATTCGGGAGCTAACCAGTGCCAGCAGTGCTCGCGGGATGAGCTGGCTACATGACGTCATTGACTGGGTAGGCGGTTATCCTTACGAGTACGCCTCCGTTGCAGCCATCGCAGAATTTTACCGACGTGATGGTTTTGAGCCGGTCAAGATTCGTGAGAACAAATCGTACGGATGCCACCAAATAGTGTTTAAACGCTTACAATAACGCAAGATTAAGATTTCTCCTGGTACCAAAGAGGTCCTTCTGCCAGGTCGATCCTCGCTTGAGCCGCGCGCCTCGGCGCATATGAAAGTACTTATTATCGCCTTCGCGTTTCCGCCTGCTAACGTCATCGGTGCGATCCGTGTCGGCAAGCTCGCACGCTATCTCGATCGCCTCGGCCATGACTTGCGCGTGCTGACTACCGACGTCATCGACGATCGAAGCCTGCCGCTTGAGATTCCGCGCGATCGGGTCATTTACACTGATTATCGCGAGCGCGGGAACTTGCTCGATTTTTTTGCTGGACCATTCCGCGCCCGTTCGCTCGTAAACCCGGCTCACGCCGTCGAGCGAGGTCAGAAGCCGAGCGACACAGCGGAGAGCCCGCTTCGGTCTTTTGTTCGTCGCCAATATTACAGCATGCTGCATATCCCCGATATGCGGGCCAGCTGGATCAAGACGGCTGTTCCTGCTGGCAGGCGACTGATGGAGCAGTGGAGGCCTGAGATCATTTTCGCCAGTGCACCACCCTACACCGGACTGATCGTTGCCAGTCGTCTGGCACGGGCTTTCCATGTCCCATGGGTGGCCGATTTTCGAGATCTTTGGGTTGACAACCCTTACTACTGCGAGCCGAGCTGGCGCAGACCGATCGATGCAGTGATCGAACGATCGACGCTGCGCAGCGCGGCGGGGCTGGTGACGGTCTCACCGATCTGGGCGGACCAACTCCGCCGCCGCCATGGCAAATCCGCCGAAGTCGTCTATAATGGTTACGCGGAGGAGGACTTCCCGCCGCTGCCGCCGAGAGCGGAGCGCGGACACGTGCTCACGATCCGCTACATGGGCTCGATATATCCGGGCTTTCGCGATCCTTCGCCGGTCTTCGCGGGAATTGCGTTGCTGCCTTATGCGCTCCGCGATCGCGTGGCGGTGGAGTTCTACAGCGACGCAGAGGACGCGGTTATAGCAGCCGCCGCGGCGCATGGGGTCACCGAAATCGTCGCAGTGAAGCCGCGGGTTCCCTATCGCCGGGCTCTCGAATTACAGATGCAGGCTGATGTGCTATTGCTGCTTCAATCAACCGACAGACGGGATGAAGGCAACCTTCCGGCCAAGCTGTTCGAATACTTATACGCGCGCCGCCCGATCCTATTCGTAGGATATCAGCGGGGTATAGCTGCCCGTCTCATTGGCGAGCGGAGCGCTGGCCTCGTGACGAGCAATCCGGCAACCATCCGCGATCAGCTACAGGCGTGGGTCGCGGAGAAAGAAGCGGGAGGCTTGAGAATATTGGAGCGACGAGTCTGTGCGGGGCTTAGCCGAGACGAGCAATTCCAACATCTCGAGCGCCTCTTTGCGAAGATCCTGTGCGAAGCTGGGCGGCCTCGGGCGTCCGCATAGCGGCTACAATGGTAAACTACCAATTTGCCGGGAACATAAAGGAGCGATCGAATACGCACCCAGGGCCGGGCCGGGCGCCAATGCCGTCCAGGAGCCATACACGTTGCTTAAACCTCTTTCAGATCACCTTGGGGATTGACCGGGCATCTGATATTTGCATCCGATGCCCGATAAGAATTGTGAAACTTGGATATTCGACTTATCGAAACTGATATAACGAGGATCGACAGCATTAGGACAAAACTTGGTAATATCCTGGCACTCGCATGACGTATGAAAGTTTACCATCCAGTGTAGGGATGGCCGCCCCGACTGTATTTTCTACGAGTGACGGGCGACTTCTGCGCCGGGCATTCCGGTTTTGTCTTCACATCATGCGAGCTCTGGGGTTTTTTTGGCTTGCGAGGCATATCACTCGCCGCGGGTTGCGAATAATCTGCTACCACGGATTTGCGCTAGCAGACGAATACAGATATCGAAGCACCCTTTTTGTTGAAGGTAGTTTCTTCCGCACGAGAATTGAATATCTACGCCGCCATGGCTATCCGATCTTGCGACTGAGCGAGGCGATCGAAGCACTCGACAAAGATCAGTTGCCGCCTTGCGCCACTGTCATCACGATGGATGATGGCTGGAGCGGGGTTTACACCGTCGGATTCCCGATAATCAAGGAACTTGAGATCCCGGTCACGGTGTATGTGACGACCTATTATGTCGAAAACCCGATGCCCGTTTTCACAGTGACCTTGTCATATTTATTCTGGCGCACCGCTGAGGTTGAGGTGCGGCTGCCTCGCGGGCTCGGCCTTTTCGATCTGAGTTCGCAGGCCGAACAAGCCGAGAAAGTGGCGCAGCTCTATGGTGGCAGCCTGCCGCCGGTCGAACGCCTCGAATTTTTAAAGGAAATGGCTGTTGCCCTTGACGTATCATTTACCGAAATCGAACGTCAGCGGTTATTTCGGGTCATGGATCGACAGCAGTTGCACGCTCTCGCCGATGCAGGCGTTGATATTCAGCTTCATTCGCACCGACACCAATGGCCGCTTTACGATAAACAGATGGTCGTTTCTGAAATTGACGAAAATCGACGATTTCTCAGACAGATTGTTTCACAACGTTTGGAACATTTCTGTTATCCGAGCGGAGTGTACAGTCCTCACCAGGCTGAATGGCTGGCGGAGCTGGGAGTTAATAGTGCGACAACTATAGAACCTGGGCTGAATTACAGCCATACATCGCGGTTCGCGTTGCGACGCCTTGTGGATGGTGGACGAGTATCGGATATCGAGTTCGCCGCCGAGATGGCGGGCTTTATGGATATTATCCGCCGCCTGCGAAGTGGCCGAATTTTCCCAATATCAGGGCGCAAGTCACGTGCCGGTACACCTTACGAAACATGCGAAATTAGATCGGGCGCCAAGGAGTGATCGTACAAAATGTGACGAGCAACTCTATGCGCCCCAAGAGTCCGACTGTTTCGATTAGATCAGATCGAAATATAAGTGTTGTCCGAATTGGCTGCATCCTTTAGTGCTATGAAACCCTTAATTGCCGATCAATGGAAAGTTATTGAATGAGAGGTTTAGCATTTTTTACGGCATTCGTTGCGAGCTTGCCTCTTATCTTCGTATCACCGTTTTATGGGGTACTGATCTGGTATGTGTTTTCTCTTGGCAATTTCCATACGCTCATCTGGGGCGGCCCGTTTGCAAGCCTCAATTACGCATACGTTATAGCAATTCTGACCTGCGTCGCGTGGCTGCTTTCAAGGACAGAAAAGAAACAGCTGCCGCTTACGCCACTGGTGGTATTGACGTTACTGTTCTCGCTATGGATCACGATTACGTCGTGGTTCGCACTGGCGCCGAGTTCGGACGTCTGGGCAAAATGGAGCACTGTTCAAAAGATCCTGTTCATGTGCATGGTCGGCTACGCATTGACCACGTCGCGCGAGCGGGTGAACCAGTTGATATGGGCCGTGGTGCTTACCCTGGCGCTGTGGGGGGTGAAAGGAGCTATATGGGGGATTCTGAACGGCGCTGCTAGAATTCATGGGCCGGACGGTGGGATGCTTGCCGACAACAACGATTTCGGTCTCGGCCTCATATTGATTCTCCCATTAATTTTTTACCAGTGGCACCTCGCCACCAATCGGCATCTTCGTCGCGGCTTGATGACCATGGCATTCCTGGTCGCAATCGCGGTTTTTTTGACCTACTCCCGGGGCGCGTTGGTTGGAGCATGCGCCATGGGCTTGGTGTTTTGGATCAGATCACGCGCGAGGGTTTCGACTGGTTTCTTGATTCTCGCAATAGCCTTCTCGGTCTACACGTTTGCACCCAGCGCATGGTTTCAGCGGATGGGGACAATCGAAACTTACGATGAAGATCCCTCGGCGATGGGCCGAATTACGCTTTGGAAGATCTCGCTTCGGATTGCAGAGCTTCACCCGATTACAGGCGGCGGGTTCAGGGTGACATTTTGGCCGCTTACTGTGGACAATATGCTGCGGGGCACCGACCTACCAAAGTTAACTAGACCTCGTGCCGCCCACAGCATCTATTTTGACGTGCTGTCTGAAAATGGCTGGCCCGGTCTGGTGCTTTTCCTGATGATCCTGGCCTATTCCTGGTCCAATTGCTCTTGGCTGATCCGCCATACTCGCCACCGACCGGATCTTACGTGGGCTAATCTGCTCGGTAGGATGGGTCAGCCGGTGCTCGTCGGCTACGCGACCGCCGGTGCTTTTGCGTCGCAAGCCTATTTGGACGAGTATTGGTGCATCATATTTATCTTTGAAGCGGCACGGCAGCTCGTCGCGAAAGAAGTCAAGGCGCGGCCCGAAGCGTTCGTGGGCTTGATGAGTCGGCGGACACCGGCGATAGGCGCCGAGGCCTCTCTGCTGCGGACATCGGGAAACAATCTTACGGGAAGCAAGATCTCGTGATCGCCTCTTTCGGCTCGTGATCCGCTAATTCCTTAGGGAGGTTGACGCAAGCGAGCGAGCTTCACCCGACTTCAACAGTGCCTGCGAGAAAGCAACGTTGTTGCAATAGGTTACGCGCCCGATTTTCGGTGTTAGCAC
>JBARIB010000219.1:0-1770 GCA_049799535.1 Allostellaceae bacterium
CGACATAGGCCAGGTCAATCCGTTCATCGCTCATCTAGCAACCGGGGAAGAGCTCGTCGGCTCAGGCCCGGTAGTACGGGCGCTCGCCCTTGACGGTGACGCGGTGGCCGGAGCGCGTGTGCGGCCAGTAATCCCACATCGCGTGGTGCTGCACGCAACGGTTGTCCCAGAACGCGATCGAGTTCTCGCGCCAGCGGAAGCGGCACTGGAACAGCGGATTGGCCATGTGGTCGTAAAGGTAATTCAGGATGCCGTCGCTCTCGTCGCGTGAAACGCCGAGGATCCGGCGGGTGAAACCTTTGTTGACGTAGAGCGCTTTCTTGCCGGTTACCGGGTGGGTGCGGACGACCGGGTGCTCGGCGCGCGGATAGCTCGGCTTGTCGGCAATGCCGTAATTGGCGTACTGCCCGCGATAATGGTCGCCGTCATGGATCGCGGTCAGCCCTTCGAGATAGGTCTTCATGCGGTCCGACAGCGCCTCGTAGGCGGCGTACATGCTAGCAAACAGGGTGTCGCCACCCATCGGCGGGCATTTCCTGATGTAAAGGATGCTGCCCATCGGCGGCTCCTCGTCGCAGGAGACGTCGGTATGCCACCCCTCGCCGTTGGCGCGCGGCGAATCCTTGTCGGCGTGGATGACCATCAATTCGGGCTTGCCCGGCGCATGCGGCGCCGCGGGGTGGAGGTGTAACTCGCCAAACAGCCGACCAAAGGCGAGATGCTGGTCTTCGGTCAGATGCTGGTCGCGAAAGAAGATCACCAGATTTTCGGCGAGCGCGCGGTGGACCTCGTCGAAGGTTCGGTTGCCGAGCGGCCTCGACAGATCGACCCCGCCGATCTCGCCGCCGATGATCGGCGTCAATTTGTCGACGGTGATCGTGTCATACGGCGCCGGCTCGTCGGCCAGATGCTTGTAACGGGGGCCATAGTTCGAACGAACCGGATCCATCGCGCTCTCCTTCAAATGCTGTCGGTATCCTATCACATTTGGCCCGCATCGATTGCGACCTTGCGGGCGAGCAGATCCGCGATTTCGTCATCCCCGAAGCCAGCCTCCCGCAGGATCTCGCGCGAATGCTCGCCCAGCCGCGGCGCGGGGCGGCGCAGCGCGCAATCCGCTCCGCCGAACCGCACCGGCGGCCGGACGATTCGCAGGGACCCTTCGGTCGGATGCTCGGTGCGCCGGAACATGTCGACCGCGGCGAGATGCTCGTCGGCGGGCAATTTGGCGAGCGAGTTGACCGGCCCGGACGGGATGTCGGCCGATTTTAGCTTGTCGAGCCAATACCCTGTCGGTGCGTCGCGCACGCATTCGGCGATCAGCGCATAGAGCTCGGCGACATGGCGGCTGCGGGTTTGCGCATCGACGAGACGCGGATCGTCCGCGAGCTCCGGCCGGCCGGCGATTCGGAAGAAGTCACGCCAGTGGCGGTCGGTGTACGGCAGGATGCAGATATGCCCGTCGGCAGTGCGATGCGGCCGCCGGTCGGGCGCCAGCATCCGCGAATAGCCGGGCGGTCCGATCGGCGGATCGAAGGTCAGCCCGCCCATATGCTCGGCCATCACGAACGCCGTCATCGTCTCGAGCATCGGCACCTCGACGGCTTGGCCCTCGCCGGTGCGCTCGCGCTGCAATAGCGCGGCCATCACCGCATAGACCATCGTCAGCCCAACGGTCTTGTCGCCGATCAGGGTCGGCACGAAGCGCGCCTCGCCGCCCGTTGCCGCTTCGAGACCGACCAGTCCACAGCCGCCTTGGATGATGTCGTC